>CAZRPI010000006.1:0-29115 GCA_964601865.1 uncultured Pelobacter sp.
GTACGTATTATAAAGCTAATTTCAAGCCAATACAGGCACAATCCGTGGCACTACAGTTTCAATTTTGTTTCAGTGTTTTCAAAGAACAACTACGTAAACTCGGACGGTTACAAGACCGCTTCAGCAAAATCTGAGCTGGAACTGTAGAAGAAAAGCTAAGGGATACGATTGGCCGAGCCTCCTGAAGATGGATGGCGATGAACTGTTCGACCACTACCGTCATATCCTGGAAAAGCTCGGTCAGGAGAAAGGCCTGTTGGGGCTGATCTTCGGCCGTTCGCAGAACAAGTTCCAGGACCCGGCCAAGCTGCGCCGTCTGATCGTGGACCTTATCGACAAGGAGAACTGGTCGGTTATGAGCGCCGACGTGAAGGGTGACGCCTACGAGGGGTTGCTGGAGAAGAACGCCCAGGACACCAAAAGCGGCGCCGGTCAGTACTTCACCCCCAGGCCGCTGATCCAGGCCATGGTAGAGGTGATTGCACCAAAACCGAAGGAGACCATCTGCGACCCGGCCTGCGGTACCGGCGGGTTCCTGCTGGCGGCCCACGACTACGTCTCGAAACATCACAAGCTCGACCGGGACCAGAAGCGTTTCCTGGAGACTGAGACCATGCGCGGCTGGGAACTGGTGCACGCCACGGCTCGGCTGTGCGCCATGAACCTGATGCTGCATGGCATCGGCGGCGAGCAACTCCCGATCGAAGCGGGGGTCGATTCCCTGGCTGCCGATCCGGGGATGCGCTTCGAGATCGTCCTCACAAATCCCCCCTTCGGCAAGAAAAGTTCAACCACTATCATCGGTGAGGACGGCAAGGCCTACAGCGAGAAGGAGACCATCGAGCGAGATGACTTCTGGGCCACCACCTCAAACAAGCAGCTCAACTTCGTTCAGCACATCAAGACCCTGCTCAAACAGCACGGCCGGGCCGCGGTGGTGGTACCGGACAACGTGCTCTTCGAGGGGGGCGCCGGTGAGACCATCCGCCGCAAACTCCTGCACGAGTGCGACGTGCACACCCTGCTGCGCCTCCCCACCGGCCTGTTCTACGCACAGGGGGTCAAGGCCAACGTTATCTTCTTCGACAAGAAGCCGGCATCCGAGACCCCCTGGACCAAAAGGCTCTGGATCTACGACCTGCGCACCAACATGCACTTTACCCTCAAAACCAACCCGCTCAAGAGAGCGGACCTGGATGAGTTCGTCACGCTCTACAACCCGAAGAACCGCCACGAGCGGAAGGTCACCTGGAGTGAGGAGAATCCAGTCGGCCGCTGGCGGGCCTATGATTTCGCCGATCTGATCGCCCGCGACAAGGCCAGCCTGGATATTTTCTGGCTCAGGGACGAGAGCCTGGAAGATTCGGACAACCTGCCCGAGCCGGGGGTGATCTGCCGCGACATCATCGCCGACCTGGAAAACGCGCTGGAACAACTGCGGCTGATCGCCGAGGATGTGGGTGAGGAGGCGTGATCAATCCCCGCTTCGACTTTCGCACTTGCACCATTCCAGTTTGGTCGGGGCCACCGTAATTGTCTTCAAATTCCGGATTTGACGGGTGAGTCCGGACATGTCTGGTAAACAACATGTTAGTCTCTTACGACTTGAGTCTTTACAATAAATGAGCAGACCTGAACTGCAATAGAATGCGGATTCTCGCAGATGCGGCGGATTGACACGGGGATTATATATCATCATGCGAATACCAGATGTCTGATCAGCGTCAATCCGTTCAAATCCGGCTTTTTCCGCGTGCCATTGCCTTTGATTTTTTCTTGATTGGTTCCGGCTTGTCCGGCTTAGGATAGAATCGTATCGGGGACGCCATCGTAACAACAGGCGCATGCAATGAAGTATTGCGGGCGCCCGTTGCGTTTTCCGGAATAGTAGAGTATTTTCTGCACCTGAATGTTGTGCAGTTAATGCTGGAGGTTTCGTGGATAGGGTGCGGCAACAGTTGATTCTGGAGGCCACGACTGAAGGGTTCTGGGACTGGGACCTGAAGGAGGACAGGGCGTACCTGAGTCCGAGGTACTGCGAACTGATCGGCTACTCGCCCGGGGATATGGTATTCAATGCCGAATTTCTGAGGATGATTGTCCATCCGGATGACCGTCAGCATGTTTTCCAGACGATTCAGGAACTCTTTCAAGGACCCCTTCAGGGGCGCAACATCGAATACCGGATTGTCTCGAAGAACGGTACGGTGCGCTGGGTCGAAGCCAGGGGCAGGATCGTTGCGCATGATGAACGGGGGCGTCCTTCCCGCATGGTCGGCAGCATTGTCGATATCAGTGACCGGAAGCGGATGGAGCAGGAACTGAGGCTGAGCGAGGAGAGGTTCCGTTCGCTGGTCGAGTCCACCAGCGACTGCATCTGGGAAATCGATGCGCAGGGCTGTTTCACTTACCTGAGTCCCAAATTCCGGGACAACACGGGCTATCCGCCCGAAGCCTTCATCGGGAAGACTCCTTTCGACCTCATGTTCGATGAGGAGAGGGAGCAGCTGCATGGGGAGTTTATGGCCGTTGTGGCTGAAAAGAAGCCTTTTTCCTTCCTGCGGCATCATAACCGGCGCCGGGACGGCTCTCTGGTCGTCGTGGAGGTCAGCGGGGTCCCCCTGTTCGGACCCGAGGGTCAGTACCTGGGGATGCGGGGCATCACCCGGGACATCACGGAACGCAAGCTGGTCGAGGAGAGGCTGTACGAGAGTCGGCGGCAGAGCGAGCACCTGGCGAATATCCTCAATCTCTCCTCCCAGCCCTTCGCCGTTGGTTACCCCGACGGACGGATCGGGCTCTTTAACCCGGCTTTTGAACGGCTCACCGGATACACGCGGGATGAGCTGCGGTCCATCGACTGGGCAAGAACCCTCACGCCGCCGGAGTGGCGGATGGTTGAACGGCGTAACCTGTCGGAACTGGACCGCACCGGGCGGCCCGTGCGGTACGAAAAGGAGTACATCCGGAAAGACGGGAGCCGGGTGCCCGTGGAGCTGCTGGTGCATCTCGCGCCCGACGCGGATGGGAAGCCGGAGTATTACTACGCTTTCCTGACCGACCTCACCGAACGGAAACGGGCGGCAGAGGAAAAACTCGCGCTGGAGCGCCAGACGCTCCAGGCGCTGAAACTGGAGAGCCTGGGTATCATGGCGGGCGGCGTCGCCCATGACTACAACAACCTGCTGCAGACCATCATGGGCAACATGGAGCTGGTCCGGAAGAACCTGCCGCCGGATTCCGAACCGGAGAAACTGATCGACAGCGCCCTGGTTGCGGGGAAGCGCGCGGCCCATCTTACCGGCCTGCTGCTGAACTACGTGGGCAGCGGATTGATCAGCAGGATGAAGCTCGACCTGAACGGGATCATCCGGGAAAGCTCCGACATGCTGGCTATAGCCGCCACGCAGGACGTCTCGCTTGAACAGCTCCTTTCAGCGGAGCTGCCGCCGATCATGGCCGACGAAGCTCAGCTTCAGCAGGTCGTTTTGCATCTGGTTGCCAACGCGGCCGAATCCATTGGTAAACGGCCCGGATTCATCAGGATTGCCACGGGCAGCATTGACTGCGATCAGACCGCTCTGGCCGCAAGCCTGATCGACGCGAAGCCGGAGCTGGGACGGTTCGTGTTCCTGGATGTGAGCGATAACGGCTGCGGCATGGGCGAGGAAACGGTTTCGCGCCTCTTCGACCCCTTCTACACCACGAAATGCATCGGCCGCGGACTGGGCATGTCGGCGGTAATGGGAATAGTCAGAAAACATGGCGGCGCCATCTTCGTGAAGAGCAAACCCGGGTCGGGCACCACCGTCAGGGTGCTGTTCCCGGTGTCCGGGACCGCTCCGTCTGCCAGGGCGCAAAAAACCGCGATACCTCCACCGGAAACGGCGGATCTCAGGGAGCCGAGCCTTTCAGGTCTGGCCCTGGTCGTGGATGACGAAAAGCTGGTGCTGAAGGTCTGCGCCAAGATGGTCAAACTGTGCGGATTCACGGTAATCACGGCCTGTGACGGCATCGATGCGGTGAACAAGTTTCGCGAACGGGCCGATGAGATTACCGTTGTGCTTATGGACATATCCATGCCGAACATGGACGGTGTGGCGACCATGGGTGAAATCTACAAAATACGGCCGGACGCCAGGGTAATCCTTGCCAGCGGCTTCAGCGAAGAGGAACTGGACCGGCGTCTGACCGGCCAGCCCCCTGCCGGCTTCGTCCGCAAGCCGTTCAGCATGGGGGCGCTGGAGGCGGAAATGAAGAGGGTGATGCGGCAGGGATGATGTTCCCCGTCATTTTTTTCTTTCCCCCGGATCATTCATGAATACCGCTCCGATGGCGCAGATGAAACCGGTGGCGTGCTCCGCGCTGTCCCAGTCAAGATCCAGGCCGAAGCAGCTCCTTGCCAGCGCGGCCACGTTGACCCCCAGTGACTCAAGGCTGAAGATCCTCCTGTCCGGATGCCTGCAGAGGGTGAGCCCCCCTTCCGCGACGCACACCGCGCAAGCCTGGCACGAACCGGAGCCGGCAATCAGATAACCCCGCACCCGGTATCCCGTCAACTCTTCAACCAGGATCTCCCTGGCCCTTGCGAAGCATTCCCCGGCTGACTCCCCCCGCGTCGATTGTCCGGAATTTTCCCGCGGCATCCTGATACATATGACCCTGGCATAGCTCTGCCCCTCCAGATACCGGCCCAGTTCCGGACTGTGGGGCGGGCAGGACAGGCTTTTGCCGTACCTGGGGCAGGTGGTGCACGCCTCCCTGATCCTGGCTTCGCAGACAACGGTGGAGACCGGTACGGTAGCCTCGAAGCGCTCGTAATGGAGCGGCGGACCGGACAGGTCTTGATAGGTATGCGTTGTGACCTGGAAGGTCTTCTCTTCCGGTGAAACGGGGGGAGTTTCTTTTCCCATGGCCTCTTATTTCTGCCGTGATTTCATCTGAGTCCTGAGGCTTTCATTTTCCTGCCTCAACGCCGCGTTTTCTCTCCTGAGCGACTCGTTCTCCCTCTTGAGAAGGTCGAGTTCGCTCTCCGGCGCAAGGGCTTTCGCCGCGGGCGCATTTTCCTGTTTCAACGCCGCGTTTTCCTTCTTGAGCGACTCGTTTTCCGTTTTGAGAAGGTGGAGTTCGCTCTCAGGTATTCTGACCACCGGGGCGGGTTTTTCCCGCTCCAGAACGGACTCCGTGCCGACGCAGGTGCAGCCGTGGGGCTCGCAGGCGCTGCAGGGCGTATACCAGAAAGCCTCGGCAACCACTTCCTTCGGAGAGGTGGCGACGACCTTCCACCCCTCGGCCAGCAGGGATCTGGTGTCGGGAACCGATTTCCTGGCGCACATCTCCTGACACCTCTTGGCGCCGGTGCCCGACTTGTACTGGATACTATCGCAGTGGAATGCGGTTGTCCGCTCGGTCGCATGGAGGATAGCCGTGGAGAAAAGAAAGAAGGACGAAATCAGGGTAAGCAGGAACGGCGTTTTTTTCATGGGTTTGCTTCCTCCGTGTTTTTTCTGATATTTTCAAGAGCCTGAGATTGATCACAGTCTCTTCAGTCGCCTCACAGCCCCAGGGCGCTGAATTTTGTCTCAAAGCGGGCGCGGCCCCGGTCGGGGTCTTCGTTCTGGCTGGAAACCCAGCGTCGCAGTTTGTCGATGGCCGCCCCGGAGGCGATGGCGTCACGGGCCATGCGGACCCCCTCGGCGATGCTGCCGGCCAGTTCGCCTACGTACAGCGCTGCGCCGGCGTTGAGGTAGGTGAAATCCATGCATCCCCGGTGACCCTTTCCGGCCAGGACCATGAGGAAACGCTCGGATTCTTTTTGCAGATTGCCGGTCGTCGCGATTTCGGCGAACGGAACGGTTTTGAGCCCCATATCCTCGGGCCGGAACCGGTAGGAATCCCTCCCACCCGAACCGGAGAACTCGTGTACCACCGATTCCCCGCAGACCGACAGTTCATCCATCCCCCCCTCTCGTGGCCGTCGGCTCTGCCGTGAACCACCATGCCGCGCTCGTACCCGATCGCCGTCATGATCTCGCCCACGGAATCGATCAGGGCGTGCGAGTAAACGCCCCTCAGGCCGTGGCTCGGCATTACGGGACTCGCCAGCGAAGCGGCGATGTTGAGGGTGGTGCCGAAACGGATCTGGCTCAGGATTCTGCCCAGCCCGCCCGGATGCACCTTGGCGCTCGTGCCGTTGAAGAGGCCGATCCCCTCCCGCCGGATGCTGCGCACGACAGTCTCGACGTCGCATTCCACGTCAAGCCCCACCGATTCCAGGATGTCAACGGTGCCGCAGAGTGAGGTCAGGGCCCGTGCGCCGTGTCGCACCATCGTCGCGCCGCAGGCGGCCGCCACTACCCCGGCGGCGCTGCTCACGTTGAAGGTTTTCAGCGTGTCCATGCCGGTTCCGGAGTTCTCGATGACCGGCCCCGGCAGTTTAACGGACGCCGTGGCCGTATCCAGGTCGCGGATGGCCCGCCAGGCCCCCACGATCTCATCGATTGTTTCCCTCTTGCTCACCAGCGCGGCCAGGAATGCCCCCTGCTGCAGATCGGGTTGCGAGTTGCCGAGGACCTGGCGGAACATGCCGTAGGTTTCTGCCTCGGTCAGGTTCTCCCTCCTGATCAGCCGTTGAATGTTGGCGCCGAATTCCCTGAGTTCCTGTTCACCGGTCATGGGGATGCTCACCTCTTTTTTCTTCTTTGTCGATCCTCGATAGGTATTGAAATTATCGGGGGTAGAGCAGTATTTTCATGCCCGCCCTGTTGCGGACGATATCCAGCGCCCTGCCGAGTTCTGCCAGCGGCATGCGGTGGGAGATCAGGTCATCGACCCTGACCCTGCCGGTCCGGATCAGCTCCAGGGCCTGTTCGCCGTGGCGGTAACTGCAGCCGTATGCGCCGACGATCCCTTTCTCGCCGTAATGAATGTCGTTGAGATCAATCGGCTGGGTTGCGTCCGTTTTTCCCAGCCCGGAGAAGATTACCAGCCGGCCGCGGGGGGTGAGGCGCTCCAGCGCTTCGTGGTAGGCCCGGGCCGAGCCGACTGCCACCACCGCCACGTCGAAACACAGGTCACCCGGTTCCGTGGTTATCCGGCTGTGATACCCGTGCCGTCCTTTGTCGGGTTCGATGATCGTTGGTTCGGCCCCCATGGCGGCTGCGGCCCTTGAGAGGAAAGCGCCCGCGGGTCCGCCTCCCCAGATGCCGATCCTGTCGCCCGGCACGAGGGCTGACAGTTCCAGCGCATTCAGGCAGCAGGAGAGCGGCTCGGCGGTGACGGCGCTGTCGAAGTCGCATTCGTCGGGAATCGGGATGGTACTGGCGACCGGCGCCACCACATAGTCGGCGAAACCGCCATCCCGGTGGAATCCCATGATCCTCATGTCGCGGCAGAGATTGCCGGCGCCTCTTGCGCAGGCCCGGCAGACGCCGCAACTCGTTCCCGGGTAGACGTAGACCCTCCGTCCCACATATCCGGTCCCCACACCAGGCCCCGCTTCACGGATCGTCCCCACGACCTCCTCGCCGGGGATGCGGGGCAGCACCAGGTCGCGATGCCCGACCTCGATGATCTTGAGGTCCGTGCGGCAGAGCCCGGTCACGGCGGTTTCTATCAGGACCTCCCCCTCACCGGGGCGGGGAATCGCAACGTCCGCGACGGCGAACGATCCGATGGTGTTGACAATGATTGCCTTCATGGCGCTCCCGTTTTTCTTCCTGTACTGGCCTGTTTATGCTTTCGCGGGAATCATGGGAAAAAAGGTTTTTCCTGATTCAGGGAATTGTTGCGGGTATGTCAGTCAACTACCGAGAACGAGGTGAGCCGGGCGGAAACCCGTCCGATCTTCAACTGCGTCTCCATCCGCACGGGCAGACGCCGTTCATCGTCGGTAAGCCAGACCACGATGCTGCCGCTCTTCTGGAACAGCCCCTCGCTGTTGACTATTGGTTCCACCACAATCGTCGGCAGCCGGCGTCCATCCTCCAGTTCGGCCGTGGCGCGGCGCAGAATTTTCACTTCGGCATTCAGAAACTTCTTGCTGTCGAACATGCTGATATAGACCGATTTGCCGATTTCCAGAGGCTGGCGGCGCAGGTAGTAGAAGGCGCTGATGATATCCCACAGGACCTTGCCGTTCATGTCGTATTCCTGCTGGCTCTGGTTCTGGTGATTGACGTAGATCACCTTGCTTCGTTCGGTATCGAAGATCGTTTCCCGGTTGCGATGGTGCCTCCCCTCGTTCTGGATGAGCCTGAAACTCTTCGGCCGTCCCTTCACGAGCCTCGTTTCCGCATGGTCCTCAACCTTGTAGAAAGCTGAAATGATGGCATTGGAATGAACTTCCGAAGAAATGGAGGAAATCTCGTCCCCCCTGACCGCCTCCAGTTTGGCCGTCCCCACATTGATGCCGGACCAGTAGAGGGAGAAAGTCAGGCGCTCCCTGGTATAGGGGAGGATGTGGGGGACGGTCTCCCTGCCAGCCGCCGCCGTCCGGGCCGTGTCGGCAACCGGTGGCGCGTTCTGCTCCGGCGCCGCGGGGGATGGCTGCCGGGACGGGTCGGCCTGGGCTCCACCGGCGGTTTGAGCTTCCGGCGCGGGCTTTTGCCCGCCATCCCCCTTCCGCTCTTCGGCCTGCCCTTCCGCCTTTTCGGCCCTGCCGTCCGCTTCCCCGGATGCGGACGGCAGGGTTTCGGTCCTGGCGGATGGCGGGTCTGGGGCGGGCTCGCTCATGCCGGTTTCGGTTTGGGCCGCAACCGGGTGAGCCTTGTCTTGTGGCGCATCATCCGCGATGATGAAGCTGACCACTTCCGGGTGCGACGCCCGGTCAAGCCCCAGGAGAAGCGAGTCGCCGATCCCGGAGAATCCCGTCCATGCCAGCAGGTGCAGCAGGATTGACAGGAGCAGGAAGAGTGACAGGGAATATGATAGTTTTTTGGGCGTGCTCATCGTTAATGCCGCCACAGCGGCGGCGGTGTGATCCGTCGGGAGCGCATCCCGAGCGGGGTTCCGGATGCCGCTAACCGAGGATGTTCCCGACGGCCTACATTAACACAGGGGAGAAGAAGTGACAAGTTGCCGATATTGGACCGCCAGGTCGCAAAGGGCGCCGGGGAAGCCTGAAAATCATAACCCCTATAGCGGTCGTTGATACATGGCCGCCATTCTCCCGGCCGATTCGGTGAATTCCTGCCTGAGCGGGGGAGGGGCCAGCACTTCCATCCGGTCGCCGTAGCTTCTCAGCCACCAGCGCAGGTGGTACGAATCCGTCACCGTCGCCTCAAGCCGCCACCTCTCCCCCTCTTTTCCGATGACCTGATCCTTTACAATGGGCATTTCCCGGAGGCGATTGATGTCATACTCTTCCGAAAACAGGGCGATAAGTTTTATGTCGTCGCCAAGCGGATACTTGAACTCACTTGCCACGTATTCGTCGAGATTGAATCCCTCCGGTGTTATTGCCGGAACATCGAGGAGGTCGGCCTTCCTGAATCGGTGCAGGAGCATCATCTTGACTGTCTGCCCGTCCAGTGCGATGAGATAGATTTCTCCCTCCACGAAAACCAGCCCCAGCGAAGACAGCCCCTTATATCCCTTTACCCTGCCGCGCACGGACTGGTAGGTGGCGTTGAATTGCCGGTCTTCGAGAAGCGCGATGTAGGTTGTTTCCGCGATGTCCGGATCGACCTCCGGCGGCAGGCTGTTCATGGATCGCGAGAGGACGCGCACCTTGTCCGGCCAAGATCCGAGCTTTGAATCGATTGTTTTTGCGATCTCGTTCGCCCGTTTGAAATACGGGTCCAATGTCTGCAATACCCCGCCGGGCATCATCCGGTCGATATGCTGCCTGACCAGGCGGAAGGTGAGCGCCGTAACCGGGTCCATGTTGGGGATATCCACAAGAGAGGCGTCTTTGCTCCATTGCCAGCCGGCCGGGCGGTTGTTGTCGCAGTCAAGCGGAAAGCCGTATCTCGATAGATCATTCAGATCGCGCTGAACCGTGCGAATGGTTACGGACGGAACGCGTTCCATTTCCAGCCGATTCAGGATATCTCTGGTCGAGATCTTACCCCGCCTGGGGATCATCCTGAGTATCAGCCACTGTCGGTAAATGGTTTCCATTATCATATTCCCTGGAATAACATATTTAAACGTCAAATTCTGTCGCATTATAATGCTACTCATCATGAACAACGTCAAACAGAAAGTATTGACTCCGGCTGGCTTAAGTGTGAGGTGGTCGGGGTTTGAGGAAGGAAGTTAAAGTCCTATTTTACTATGAGAACCAAGACGAACCAAATCGAGATGCTCGTCATCCGGTTTCCGGTAAATCAGGATCAGATCCGGTTTGATGTGGCAATCCCGATGATCGGCCCAGTCACCCGAAAGCTGGTGATCGAAATAGTGACGGGGTAATGGTTTGTCAGCGGCGAGAAGATTCACGGCCTCCATCAGGGCGGCATCAACTATTTTCCCCTGCCGTCCCGATTTTTCCCGTTTATAATCGCGCTTGAAACGGCCAGTGAATCTAATCTCGCGCATTAAGCTTTCCAAGGAGGTTGTCAGCGGGACCAGCCGTTACAAGATCACCCCGTCGCGCAGCCTTCATGGCCTCTATGGTTTCGCTGTTGGGTACAAGCGGTTCAAACGGTAATACTTTTTCCTTTGCAATCCGTATCATCAACATACGGAAGGCATCGGAAGCGGTAAGACCGATAGAAGCAAGAACCGCTTCTGCTTCATGCTTGATTTGTTCGTCTATCCTTGCGCGGACAACAGAGTTTAAGGCTGCCATGATTTTTCCTCCTTTGAGCTACATTGTAGCCCAAAGATAACAAGAGGACAAGATCGTTTTCATAACGAAAACGAAGGATACGAGCTGATCGTGCAAGCCATGCGCATGTATGGGTGGGACATGTTCCATTGCCAGTCGATCCAGGATGTCTCTGGTCGAGATCTTATTCCGGTTCCAAATCAAAGATGTTATCAAGGCGGCGAGGAAGAAGGCGACGAAGGCGTACAGATTGTACGTTGAGGAGCCTTTAACGAGCCAACGAAGATAGCGCTTTGATTATTACCCCGCCTGGGGATCATCCTGAGTATCAGCCACTGCCTGTAAATGGTTTCCATTATCATGCCCCCGGAATAACATTCCAATGCGTCATATTCTGTCGCATCATAATGCTACCCATCATGAAGATCGTCAAACAGAAACGTATTGACTCCGACTGAGTTAAGCGTAAAGTAGAAAACTGCAACCCAACGCCCTGAGGGGGTGGATGCATTACCTGTCGAAAAGATTATGTTATTGAGCAAGGTGATCTAGAGATTTCTGGCAGGGAACGTTGGGGGCAGAGCCCAACAATCAACAAGAACACAATATTTTGTCAATTGTTGAGATTTGACCCCTAATTTTTTTCAATAAATACAAAATGTTATGCAATCAGGGCCAGAGTAGAAAGGCCAGGCTTAAAAGCGTTAAGCCCGACAGACTCCTGGCTGGTATAATAAAAAACACAGCAAATTCTTTTTTATTTATTGACTCTGCCACTCTATTGGGTTAGCCTCTGCTTAAAATCGTTCGGCGATGGAGTTCGCCAAAACCGCTTGCAAAAGCTAATGACTCCTACTTCATATTTGAGGTGGGGGTCTTTTTTTTTTAACAAAATTCAGTCAGTTCCGCATATGGGCGCGAAGACGGCCTTCTTACGCGAAGGAGATCCAAGTGCTTGAAAATATAACCGTAAAGGAGCTTGTCAATGGTCTATTCGTCTGAAGTTGAAAAGATGACCTGCGTGGCCAAGGGGCCGAACCATGGCCCTGCGCCGATCCCGCAGGAGGGGCGTTGGGTGCGGGCCAAAGAGATCAAAGACATTGCTGGCCTGACCCACGGAATTGGATGGTGTGCTCCACAGCAGGGGGCCTGCAAGTTGACCTTGAATGTGAAGGGTGGAATTGTCCAGGAGGCGCTGATCGAAACCATCGGCTGCTCCGGCATGACCCATTCAGCTGCCATGGCAGCCGAGATCCTGCCGGGCAAGACGATCCTGGAGGCGCTCAATACCGATCTGGTCTGTGACGCCATTAATACCGCCATGAGAGAACTATTTCTGCAAATTGTCTACGGACGCTCTCAAACCGCTTTCTCAGAAGGAGGTCTGCCCATCGGAGCCGGTCTGGAGGACTTGGGTAAAGGGTTGTGTAGCCAGGTAGGAACCATGTATGGCACCACCGCCAAGGGTGTGCGCTACATGGAAATGGCCGAAGGGTATGTAACCCGTCTGGCCCTTGATGATAACGATGAGGTCATCGGCTACGAGTTCGTCCATTTAGGCAGAATGATGGAGATGATCCATAAGGGAATCGATGCCAATGAGGCCTTGAGTAGGGCAACCGGCAGTTATGGCCGCTTCGAAGAGGCTGCTCGCACCATCAACCCACGGCACGAATAACAGAAGGAATAACAATATGGCACTCTTTGAAGGATATGAACGCAGAATCGACAAGATTAATGATGTATTGGGTCAATATCGCATTGTCTCTTTGGAACAGGCTCGCAAGCTGTGTGAAGATCAGGGGGTGGATGTCTATGCCATTGTCAAGGGCATTCAGCCAATCTGCTTTGAGAATGCCTGCTGGGCATACACCTTAGGCGCGGCCATAGCACTGAAAAAGGGAGAGTTAAAAGCTGTGGAAATAGCCCGCACCCTGGGAGAGGGGTTGCAAGCATTCTGTATCCCCGGTTCGGTGGCGGAGGACCGCAAGGTAGGCATCGGTCACGGCAATCTGGCCTCCATGCTCCTGTCTGAGGAGACCAAATGTTTTGCTTTCTTGGCAGGACATGAATCTTTTGCGGCAGCTGAAGGCGCTATCGGTCTTGCCCGCTCGGCCAACAAGGCCCGCACGGAGCCGCTACGAGTGATCCTGAATGGCCTGGGCAAGGATGCGGCCCAGATCATATCCCGTATCAACGGATTCACCTATGTGCAGACTCAATTCGATTACGCCAGCGGTGAGTTGGCAATTGTTCGCGAGGTGGCCTACTCCAAGGGTGAAAGAGCCAGGGTGCGCTGTTACGGCTCTGATGACGTACGCGAAGGCGTCGCAATCAACCATAAAGAAGGTGTGGATGTCTCCATTACCGGTAACTCCACTAATCCGACCCGCTTCCAGCACCCAGTGGCAGGAACCTATAAGAAGGAATGCCTGGAACAGGGGAAAAAGTACTTCTCTGTGGCATCGGGAGGTGGCACCGGCCGCACGTTGCACCCGGACAACATGGGGGCCGGACCAGCCTCCTACGGCATGACTGACACTATGGGTCGGATGCATTCTGACGCCCAGTTCGCCGGTTCCTCGTCCGTCCCAGCGCACGTGGAAATGATGGGTTTCCTCGGCATGGGAAACAACCCCATGGTTGGGGCGTCGGTGGCGGTGGCCGTGGCGTTAGAAGGGGCTTTGCAAGGATAGACACCAATACTTGGTCGGGTTGTTATTTAGCGATGGTTTCACTTTCTTGGTTGCGGGCGCAATGAGCAGCTTGTCCGTGACAAACCAATGCATAGCAAACGTGTTGGCTTTACGTCGACACCAGCCGTTACCGCAGCTGCTGTGACAAGGTCTTCTACGAGTGCTTTTCAGCGTTTTTTTCAGCTTTGGTTTTAAGGTCTACGGCTCACACCTACCTCCGGAAACGGATTTACGGTTTGTGGTAGGGAGGAGATTCTGGGTATTTTTATCATTAGTTAATGTCTGTTTTGACCGCTCCGGTGTTTACCATTTCGTGGTGATGCCCCCCCCTGAAGTTGTTGTAGCAACTTCAGGGTTGTACCCCCTGAAGTTGTGGCCACAATTTCAGGGGGTTTTTTGATCTTTGGGAGGCAGGTGGGGCGCTCAGTGTCTGCCACGTGCGATGCTGGGGGTAGTGGGGCAACATGGATATTATATGGTATTAGTGGCGACAAAATCGATGACGCCCCATCAATCCTGTCGTCCGGATGGGCTGCGCTGCTCAACTTATTTGGTTTGCGATGACGCAACAGCAAGGAGGGCAAGAGGTGGATGGCTGTGCATGGCGTTTTATAACGAGGATACGGCCACGAAAAGGAGACTGGAGTGGCGATCGGTTAATCCCTTGCCTGGAATGCGAAGAGGAAGGAGAGGAGGATGATGGCGGCCACGATGACGGAGAGGCCGGCCACGAGGCCGATCAGAGAAAAGTACCCCGAGATCATCAGGAGGTAGAGGATCACCGCCATGACGCTCATGCGGGCCACGAACCAGAAGGCGGCGGTCCGTCCCGGATGGGAGGGGAGAACTCCCAGGATTCTGCCGAGGGTGTTGCGCATCCAGAGAAAGTTCGCGATGCCGATGACTCCCCCCACCAGGACGCTCAGGGCGGTTCTGGCGGAGAAGAAGATCAGCCCGGAGAGTGAAAAGAGGAGAAGAAACGCGATGCCCCACCTGATGACGGCGGCGAAGAGATTGTCCTCATGAATTGCCGTCATCGTCCTTGCCGATCTCCTTTTTCGCGATTAGATAGACGTTCTTGAAGCCGGCGGCGATGCCGATTACAAGAAATATGTAGAAGAAGACATGATTCGTGCCGAACCAGCCATCAAGGGTCATGCCGAACCACACGCCGATGGCGATGGCCAGAGCCATGGATATGCCCATGCTGGAAACCTGCGCCAGGTTGCGGAAAATGCTGTATTTGCCGTTGTTCTTGTTCATGTTGTTCACCGTGCCTGCTGCCGGTCGTTGTCAATTCATATGTTAAACGTTATTCCCGTAGAGACGCATTGCGATGCGTCTCTACAAGAGATTGCCATGAAAAACA
Organism: uncultured Pelobacter sp.; assembly: GCA_964601865.1. Lineage (GTDB taxonomy): Bacteria > Desulfobacterota > Desulfuromonadia > Geobacterales > Pseudopelobacteraceae > Pseudopelobacter. The sequence goes on from CAZRPI010000006.1 coordinate 14,840, forward strand.
GATGCGAATAATCAGACTCAAGCGATGAGCCTGAAGCTTCTCTCCGCCGCCGCGATGGTGGCCTCTATCTCCTCGTCGCTGTGGGCCGCGGAGACGAAGGCCGCCTCGAACTGGGACGGCGCGAGGTAGATCCCCTCCTCCAGCATGGCCCGGAAATACCTGGCGAAGGAAGCCGTGTCGCAGCGGGCCGCGCCGGTCCAGTCATGCACCTCTTCCGCCGAGAAGAAGGCGCAGAGCATGCTCCCGACCCGCGTGGAATAAATCGGGTATCCCGCCTTCCCGGCTGCGGCGGCGATGCTCTCGCCGAGCCGGCGGCTCTTCTCCTCCAGCCTCTCGTAGAACCCCGGCTCCCGCAGCAGGGCAAGGGTGGCGATGCCGGCGCTCATGGCCAGCGGGTTGCCCGACAGGGTCCCGGCCTGGTAGACGCTGCCCGAAGGGGAGAGCAGCTCCATGATCTCCCGTTTTCCGCCGAAGGCGCCCACCGGAAGGCCTCCGCCGATGATCTTCCCCAGGGTGGTCAGGTCGGGGGTGACCCCGTACAGTTCCTGGGCTCCTCCGTAGGCCACCCGGAAGCCGGTCATGACCTCGTCGAAGATCAGGACGATCCCCTCGTTCGTGCAGAGTTCCCGCAGCCCCTCCAGAAAACCTTCCCGCGGTGGGATGACCCCCATGTTGCCCGCCACCGGCTCCACGATGACGCAGGCGATGTTGCCCCGCTTCTCCGCCACGAGCCGCCGGACCGATTCCAGCGAGTTGAATTCGGCGGTCAGGGTGTGCCTGGCGAAGTCGGCGGGCACGCCCGGCGAATCGGGGACGCCGAAGGTGGCGGCGCCCGAGCCGGCCCTGACCAGGAGCGAATCCCCGTGGCCGTGGTAGCAGCCGGAGAACTTGATGATGTCGTCCCGGCCGGTGTAGCCGCGCGCCAGCCTGATGGCGCTCATGGTGGCCTCTGTTCCCGAGTTGACCATGCGGACCATCTCCATGGAGGGGATTGCCTCGACGATCATCCGCGCCAGGGTGATTTCCCTGTCGGTGGGGGCGCCGAAGCTGGAGCCGCCGTCCACGGCGTTCCTGACGGCCTCTGCCACCACGGGGTGGCGGTGGCCGAGGATCATCGGTCCCCAGGAGCCGACGTAATCGATGAAGGAGTTGCCGTCCTCATCCGTAATCCTGGCGCCGGCGGCCGATCTGATGAAGAGCGGATCGATGCCCACGGACTTGAAGGCCCTGACCGGGCTGTTTACCCCGCCCGGTATTATCTGTCGCGCCTCCCGGAAGAGGCTGCCGGATCGTTCTCTGCTCATGATATCAGCCGTTTCCAGCTTCAGTGGTAGACCGGGGTCCGTTCCTGGATGAGCACGAACGGGCTCACGATCAGCATGGAGAAGCGTTTGTGGTCGTTTGCGTCCCAGGAGCGGATCTGCGCCAGGTTCGGCTTGGCCAGTTTGCCCTCGTTGATCAGGCCCTGGATGGTATCGGTATTGTCGATCGCCACCTGCAGGGCCGTGTCGGCCAGGTCCAGGCTGTCGTCCACGAGGATCAGGCCGCCGCGTTCCAGGTGGGCCCGCAGCCAGCACCATTCCGCTTCGCTGATGGCAAGGGCAAGTTCTTCCTTTTTGGGTATCACGTAATATCTCCTGGTATTGTTCTATTTCAGGTTGAATTGCCGTCCAGGCTTTTCACGACGATCTCGTAAACGTCGCGGGGGAGTCCGGGGAGCTTCCCGATGGTCTCCAGTTGCCGGCGCATCATTGCTCCCCATTTTTCATCGAAGCGACGCCAGGTCGTGAAGGGGGCGAGCATGCGGGCCGCTACCTGGGGGTTCAGCGGTATCAGGCGCGTTATCTGCCCGGCGACGAATTCGTACCCGGCGCCGTCCGACGCGTGGAACCGGGCCTGGTTCTGGCTGAATGCGCCCACCAGGGAACGGAAACGATTGGGATTGGTCAGCTCGAAGGCGGGGTGGGTGACCAGGTTTCTGACGTTTTCCAGGGTTTCCGGCAGGGTGGATATTGCCTGAAGGGTGAACCATTTGTCAACAACCTGACGGTCATGTTGCCAGCGTTCGTAGAATCCGGCCAGGGTCTTGCCCCGCTCCGGGCAGTCGCAGGAGACGAGCGCCGTCAGTGCCCCCATGGCGTCGGTCATGTTGTCGGCTTTTGCGTACTGCTCCAGGCAGATCCGGATGATCTCCCGGGTTCCGGTGCGCATGAGAAAGGCGAGGCAGACGTTCGCCAGCCGCCTGCTGCCGGCTTTCCCGTCAGCCACGGCGTAGGGGGCGCCGGAACGGCAGGAGCGGTAGAGCGCCAGGAATTCCTCTCGCAGTTCATCGGCCAGGGTGCGGGCGGCGAACTGCCGCGCCTGGTGCACCGCCTCCGGGTCGATGACCTCCATCTGCTCGCCCAGGTATTTCTCCGACGGCAGGGTCAGCATCTCCGCCAGGAAGGCGTGGTCCTCCATGCCTGAGGTCAGAAGCGACCTGAAGGCAGCGGCGAACTCCCGGTCAATTACCAGCTCTCCGTTGTTCCGCCACTCCCGCGCCAGGTCCAGGAGCAGCCGGGAGGCCAGTGACTGCCCCGCTTCCCAGCGGCAGAAGGGGTCCGGTTCATGGGACATGAGCAGGCAACAGTCCGCCGTGGAGTAGGGGTATTCCAGCCTGACCGGCGCGGAAAAGCCGCGCAGCAGGGCGGGTACGGGAGCGGATGCCAGCCCGGTGAAGCGGTATTCTTTCTCCCTGTCATCAAGGAGCAGCATGCGGGAGAACGGCCCCGGCCCGGATTCTCCCTTCAGGGTGACCGGCAGAGCGGCGCCGCTCCGGTCCAGGAGCCCCATCATCACCGGAATCGGAAACGGTTTCTTATCAGGCTGTCCGGGGGTGGGGGGGCAGCTCTGGCGGAGGCACAGGGTGAAGGTACCCTCGTCACTGTCGTACTCACCGCTGGCCTCCAGACGGGGGGTGCCGGACTGCCCGTACCAGCGGTACATCCGTTCCAGGTCCAGGCCTGAAGCGTCGGCCATGGCGGTGACGAAATCCTCCACCGTGGCGGCCCGGCCGTCGTGGCGCTCGAAGTAGAGGTCCATCCCCCCCCGGAATTTCTCCGGCCCCAGGATGGTGCGGAGCATGCGGATGATCTCCGCTCCCTTGTGGTAGACCGTGACGGTATAGAAGTTGTTGATCTCCATGTAGGAGTCCGGCCTCACCGGATGGGCGAGGGGGCCCGAGTCCTCGGCGAACTGGGCCGTGCGGAGCAGCCTCACATCTGCGATGCGCTTTACCCCGCGGGAGTTCATGTCCGACGAGAATTCCTGGTCGCGGAAGATGGTGAGCCCCTCCTTCAGGGAGAGCTGGAACCAGTCCCTGCAGGTGACCCTGTTGCCGCTCCAGTTGTGGAAGTACTCGTGGCCGATGACCTCCTCGATGGCCAGGTAATCGTCGTCCGTGGCCGTCTCCGGGGTGGCCAGGACGTAGCGGGAGTTGAAGATGTTGAGCCCCTTGTTCTCCATGGCCCCCATGTTGAAGTCGTCCACCGCCACCACCATGTAGTTGTCCAGGTCGTACTCCCTGCCGAAGGTCTCCTCGTCCCAGGCCATGGCCCTTTTCAGCGAGGAGAGCGCATGGCCGCACTTGCCCAGGTCTTTGGGATGTACGTATATGCCCAGCTCCACGCGGCGGCCGGAGCGGGTGACGAAGGAGTCGCCCATACAGGCGAGGTTGCCCGCCACCAGCGCGAACAGATAGCTGGGCTTCCTGAAAGGGTCGCGCCAGGTGGCGAAATGCCTGCCGTCCGGCAGTTCGCCCCGTGCCACGGGATTGCCGTTGGAGAGGAGGACCGGGTAGCGGGTCCTGTCCGCAACGATGGTCGTGGTGAACACGGCCAGCACGTCCGGCCGGTCCGGATAGTAGGTGATGGCCCTGAAGCCCTCGGCCTCGCACTGGGTGCAGAACATGCCGGCCGAGCGGTAGAGTCCCTCCAGATGGGTGTTCTCCTGGGGGCGGAGTCCGGTCACCATTTCAAGCTCGAATTCGTCCGGGACGCCGGGAATGGTCAGCTGCTCCCCGGTCTGCTCGTACTGTCCGGGGCGGAGTTCGGCGCCGTCGAGGCGGATGCCGAGCAGCCTGAACCGGTGTCCGTCCAGCGCCAGCTGGCGCGCTCCTGCCGTTGTGTCCCGGTTGGCCCGCAGAGAGAGCCTGGAGGTGACGACGGCCCTCTCCTCGTCCAGCTCGAACCTGAGGCTGACCCTGTCCACCAGATAGGCGGGGGGAGTGTAATCCTTGCGGTAGGTTGTGGTGTGCTCGCTGTTTGTCATGGATGGTTCCAGGTTAGTCGATCGTTTTGAATTCAGGAGTCAGGGGTCAGGAGAGAACATGAATCGGAATTTCCCGTTCCGGACAGTTTCCATGGTTCGGGTTCTAAAGCGCGGAAAATTCTACGGTATGGTTCCTCCTGAAAATCGACACCCCCTCCTTTGACGGGAGGGGGCTGGGGGGGCGGGTGAAGCCGCAAGCGACCGATCTGTCGGCAGCTTCCCCCTCACCCTGGGCCTCCCCCGCCAGGGGGGAGGGAACTTCTTATGATACTTGAGGAAGCCGCTTTCGAATTTTCAGGAAAACATCACTTCCCGCAGCACTTCTTGTATTTCTTGCCGCTGCCGCAGGGGCAGGGGTCGTTTCTCCTGACGGCGCGGGCTTTTTTGGCCGGTTTCTTCGGACGCTCCTCCTGCTCGGACAGGTTGAAAACCAGCTTCTGGGGTTGTTGCTGCTTCATCTCCTCGAAATCCTCAAGCTCCTCGATCTCGTCCGGATGCTCCAGGCGCACCCAGAAGATCCGCTCCACGACCTCTTCGCGGATCCGGGTCATGAGCCCCATGAAGAGGTTGTACGCCTCCTTCTTGTACTCCTGTTTGGGGTCCTTCTGGCCGTAGCCGCGCAGGCCGATCCCCTCCTTCAGGTGATCGATGTTGAGGAGGTGGTCTTTCCAGTGGGTGTCGATGGCCTGCAGCAGCAGTACCTTGATCAGGTGGTCGGTCAGTTCGTCTCCCATCTCTTCGACCCTGGCCTTGAAGATGGCATGGGTCTGTTCCTTGAGCATTTCGCGCAGGCTGGCGGGGCTGAGACGCAGCAGCGTTTCCTGGGGGAGGTCGAGCTGCAGGTTGAAGTATCTGAAGGCGTTCTCGTTGATGGCCTGCCAGTCCCATTCCGTGGCCGAGACCTTCTCGATGGCGTAGCCGGCCACAATCTCCTCGATGGTGTCGTCCAGCAGTTCGAGGAAGGTCTCGCGGATATCCTGGCCGGCCAGGATCTCGCGGCGCTGGGTGTAGATAACCTCGCGCTGCTTGTTCATGACGTCGTCATACTCGATCAGATGCTTGCGGATGTCGAAGTTGTGGGCCTCCACCTTTTTCTGGGCGTTCTCGATGGATTTGTTGATCATGGAGTGGGTGATGGCCTCCCCCTCCTCGATCTTGAGGAAGTCCATGATCTTGGCCACCCGGTCGGAGCCGAAGATGCGCAGCAGGTCGTCCTGCAGCGACAGGTAGAAGCGCGAGGAACCCGGGTCTCCCTGGCGACCGGAGCGGCCGCGCAGCTGGTTGTCGATGCGCCGCGATTCGTGCCGTTCGGTGCCGATGATGTGCAGGCCCCCCAGCTTCACCACCTCGTCGTGCTCGGCGGCGCAGGCGGTCTTGTAGTTGTTGAGGACCTCCAGGTACTGCTCGTCGGTCGTTTCGGGGTTGGCGCGGCGCCACTGCTTGGCCAGCGCCTCGGGATTGCCCCCCAGGAGGATGTCGGTGCCGCGGCCCGCCATGTTGGTGGCGATGGTGATGGCCTTCAGACGGCCGGCCTGGGAGACGATTTCGGCCTCCTGCTCGTGGTGTTTGGCGTTCAGTACGCTGTGGGGGATCCCCTCCCGCTGCAGCAGTTCGGAGAGGATTTCCGACTTCTCGATGGAGATGGTGCCCACCAGACAGGGCTGGCCCGTGGCGTAGTGATCCTTGATGTCCTGGATCACGGACATGAACTTTTCCTGCTCCGTCTTGTAGATCACATCGGGAAAGTCCGGGCGGATCAGCGGCCGGTTGGTGGGGATGACCATCACGTCCAGCTTGTAGATCTTGTGGAACTCCTCCGCCTCGGTGTCGGCCGTGCCGGTCATGCCGGAGAGCTTGGTGTACATGCGGAAGTAGTTCTGGAAGGTAATGGTGGCCAGGGTCTGGTTTTCGTTCTCGATATTGACTTTTTCCTTGGCCTCGATGGCCTGGTGCAGGCCGTCGGACCAGCGCCGCCCCGGCATGAGGCGGCCGGTGAATTCATCGACGATCATGACCTCGCCGTCCTTGACCACGTAGTCCACGTCCCGCCTGTACATGGCGTGGGCCCGCAGCGCCTGCTGGGTGTGGTGCAGGACCTCGATGTTGCGCGGATCGTACAGGTTGTCGACCTTGAGGAGCTTTTCGACCTTCTGGATGCCCTGCTCGGTGAGGGTGGCGTTCTTGGCCTTCTCGTCGATGGTGTAGTCGCCGGTGTAGACCTTGCGCTTCCCGGAGAGGGTGTTGGCCTCCTCCTCCTTGACCTCCCCCTTCTCCAGCAGCGGGATGATCCGGTCGATGACGTAGTACTTGTCCGTGGACTCCTCGGTGGGGCCGGATATGATCAGCGGGGTGCGGGCCTCGTCGATCAGGATGGAGTCGACCTCGTCGACGATGGCGAAGTTGAACCCCCGCTGGACGTAGTCGTCCAGGGAGAACTTCATGTTGTCCCGCAGGTAGTCGAAGCCGAACTCGTTGTTGGTGCCGTAGGTGATGTCGGCGGCGTAGTTGTCGCGGCGTTCGTCGTCTTCAAGGCCGTGTATGATGACCCCCACGCTGAGCCCCAGAAAGGTGTAGATCCTCCCCATCCACTCCGCGTCGCGTCTGGCCAGGTAGTCGTTGACCGTGACGATGTGCACCCCCTTGCCGCTGATGGCGTTCAGGTAGGCGGGGAGGGTGGCCACCAGGGTTTTTCCCTCGCCGGTCTTCATCTCCGCTATCTTGCCGGCGTGCAGCACCATCCCGCCGATGAGCTGGACGTCGAAGTGGCGCATGCCGAGAACACGCTTGCCGGCCTCGCGGCAGACCGCGAAGGCCTCGGGTAACAGGGCGTCCAGCGACTCTCCCCCGGCATGGCGCTTCTTGAACTCATCTGTTTTTTCGCGCAGTTGGGCGTCGCTCAGTTGCGCCACGGATGGCTCGAGCCCGTTGATCCTGGCAACGATCGGCCAGAGCTTTTTGAGTTCGCGCTCGTTTTTGCTGCCGAAGACTTTTTTCACAAATGACTGAAACATTATGCCTGCTCCCGCTGATCGAGTGATTGAACAAATAGCTTATAAAACTAGCACAACTCGGTGGTGGACTCAACAGAAAAGGGTTCGAGCCAAGTTCCCCTCCTTACGAAAGGAGGGGTTAAGCGCTTACGACTCAAGTCTTTTATAACAAGTGCGCAAATCTCTACTGCAATCGCACGCGGATCTGCGCGGATTTTTGAACGATATCCGTTTTGGGTTATCAGCGGGAATCCGTCTGAATCCGGCTTTTCCGGCGCCGGCAGGTCGGTAAACGAGCCCATGGCACGCTCTTCGCAGATAACTGAGTTCGGATGACAGGGCGCCCGCTCCCGATCCGGGGTGGAACCTCCCCCGTGTCGCCGCGGAGAGGGACGGGCGCCCGGTCTGACGGGAATGGGGGCGCCGGCGCGGCCCCATCTCCAGTCGGGACCATCCCCCGGAAATGAGACAGATGGTGTCACATCTGTTGCAGGGAGTACTGTTTTTTGGCAGGTCTCCGGATTTGGCGCTCAGTCACTCCATCCAATCCGGGCATGTACCAGGAAACAACAGATTGGGGGCTGCCACCAGTCGCCAAAGAGAGGATGAAACTTTTTTCAGGTTTTTTTCGCCCAGGAGGTTGCAAAGACGTAATGCTGAGGTAACCTTTGTAGCAACCTTCACCAGTGGCAGGATTGGGCAAAAATATATGGAGGGCGGCACTGGCGCCGTCCAATGGCGCGAAAGACAACAAAGGAGAAAAAAGGAAATGGCAACAGGAACGGTAAAGTGGTTCAATGAGAGCAAGGGGTTCGGTTTTATCGAGCAGGACGACGGAAGCGGCGATGTCTTCGTCCATTTTTCCGCGATCGCCGGCAGCGGTTTCAAGACACTGGCGGAGGGGGACAAGGTCACGTTCAATGTGGTGAAGGGCCCCAAAGGCCTTCAGGCCGAGGCGGTCCAGAAACAGTAGGTAGCGTTTTACCCCTTGAATTTCAGAAGAGCCTGCGTCAGCAGGCTCTTTTTTTGATAGACGATTAGATCAGCCTCAGCGTTTCCTGTTCTTTCTGGATTTCGCCAGCAGGAGGGCGTCACCCAGCGTTCCCATGGCGCCGCCGGCGCTGCCTGACTGGCTCCGGAACGCGGCCAGATTCGCCTCTTCCTCGTCCTGAGCCCGGGCTTCCCCGGCCAGGGAAAGGGAGATGCGCCGGTTGGGCCGATCGATCCCCTCGATCTTGACCTCCACCGAATCCCCTTCCTTCAGCACCTCCCGCGGGTGGCTGATCCGCTTGCCGCCCCCGAGCTTCGAGATGTGGATCAGACCGTCCAGACCGCAGGGGAGGGTGACGAAGGCGCCGAACTGGGTCAGGCGCACCACGCCGCCGCTCTGGAAGGAACCTTCGGGACAGCTCTCTTCCACCATATCCCACGGGTCGGTCAGGGCGTCCTTGATGCTGAGCGAAATACGCTCCCTTTCCCGGTCGAGCCCCTTGATCACCACCCGGACCTGCTGGCCCACGGCCAGCGCCTCGGCCGCATCCCTGACCCGGGTCCAGCCGATTTCGGAAAGGGGCACCAGTCCCTCCACCCCGCCGATGTCCACGAATGCGCCGAAGTTCCGCAGCGACGTGACCGTGCCGTCAACGGTCATCCCCTCCTCGAGGGCGGCCCACGCCTCCTCGCGCAGCCGCCGCTGTTCCTCCTCCAGAAGCGCCCGGCGGGAGACGACGATGTTGCGTCCCCGTTCGGAAAACTCGGTGATGCGGAAGGTGAAACGACCGCCGATCAGCTCCTGGCTGTCGTTAACCCTCTGCAGGGCGATCTGGGAGAAGGGACAGAAGGCGCGGGTCGAACCGGCCAGTTTGACCTCGTAGCCACCCTTGATCTCCTTTTCCACCACCCCTTCCACCGGGATGCCGGTGCGCCAGGCCTCCTCCAGCTGGCTGCCGCCCGCCGCGCCTCCGCCCACCTTGGTGGTGAAGCGCATCTCCCCCTGGCGCGACGAGAGGAAGAATGCGCTGATGCTGTCCCCCTCCTTCACGGTCGGGTTGCCGTCCAGGTCCAGAAGTTCCTTGCGGTCGATGATCCCCTCGCCCTTCTGGCCGGTGTCGAAGAACACCCATTCGGCGCTGATCTTCAGCACCTTTCCGGTCACCTGCTGGCCCGGCGTCAGCCAGCCGGTGGCGCCGGTAAGGCTCTGCTCGAACAGCTCGGCAAAGCTCTCCCCGGCCTCTTCCGGCTCGCCGGTTGTTTTTGTTTCGTCCTTGTCAATCATGGCTATTTCCGCTCCCCTGGTAAAATAACGCTGTATGCGAGAACTCCCCCCGAGCTGGCTCGGCTGGAGTGCAGGGTATTGTGCCCGTTTTTTGCGCCGATGACAATGACATCATGACGGATTCCGGCAGTTGCGGCAAAAAAAGCCCCGCCGATCTGGTATCGGCGGGGCTTTTGAACAGAGTGCGGTCAACCGTGTGTTATAATTTCTATTCTTCTGGACAGGTGGCCTTTCATAACAAAAGACCTGTTGGAAAGCTTTACAGCGATCAAATGCTTTATGGGGCATTTTCCGGTATTGCGGCTTTTTTTATAAGCAGGGGCTGTCGAACTATTTTACATGTACGGCTGTTCTTGTTGGGGGGGCGGGACAATGTACGGCCCCGCCTGGGTAGGTGATATGGAAATGACCCCTGAAATGAACTGGTTGCGCGATATTGAGAGGGAAGTTTGTTTGGATGGATATTTGGTGTATTTAATGCAATAAATCCAAGATAAGCGTTGCACGGCTGGAAACCAGTTACCGATTGAGATTGATCATTTCAATGGACGCCAGGGCGCAAGAGATGAAGAAGAATATTCTGTTGACGACAATTGGTCTGGTATTCGTTCTGAATGGCCCAAACGCCTCTGCGCTGGATTACGGCGAGAGCACACCCCTGGCGCCATCCCTCATCCCTCCCGTATCCTATCCCGATCCACAATCAGCCGGCCTTAACCCTGAGCCGGCATACCTCGGCGCCATCCCGGTATTTCCCAGCGCACAGATGCAGAGCCCTCTGGATCGCGATGGGGTCCCGCGTCACGGCGGCGGGCGCTTCTCCGACTACGACCGCGGCCATGCCGATCGGACCGGCTCCGATTGCGGCGACAACGGTTTGCGATATACTATGTCCCAGCGGGGAAGGAGCGCTCCGGATCCGGTATCGATTGCCCTCATGGTGGCCGGCCTGGTCGCTCTTCCCTTTATAAGGCGTATAAGGAATGCATTGAATTAACGAGCATACAGCCGCCACCGTCAGCGGGCTTGTCGAAGACCTGTTTTTTGCGCCGCCGGATGTTTCCGGCCGCCTACTCCAGTTTTTCGAGGGAACTGATGCTGACGTTCAACCGTATCCGCATTTTCGCCACGCTCCTTCCGTTAACGCTTCTTCTGGCCCTTCCCTGTCTCAACTCCCATGCCTCGGACTATCTGATCGGCAGTCAGGACGTCCTCAAAATCAGCGTCTTCGAGTATCCCGACCTGACCACCGAGGCCAGGGTGAGCGAGGATGGCAAGATCACCTTCCCCCTGCTGGGCGAGATCGAAGCCAAGAACCTGACTACCCGCCAGATCGAAAAGAGTATTGCCGACAAGCTTGCCGCGGCCAAAATCGTCAAGGAGCCGCATGTCAGCGTGTTCGTCCAGCAGTACCGCGGCCGCCGGGTTACGATCATCGGCGAGGTGGCCAAGCCGGGCCAGTATGAGCTGTCGGGGCCGACCACCCTCCTCGACACCATCTCCCTGGCGCTCGGCATGACCCAGAACGCCGGCTATAACCTGACCGTCTTCAGGAAGGAACCGGTCCCCGGTGACAGGGAGATCACGAAAAAAATTCCCATAGATATCGACCGGCTGCTGAACGGCGGCGACCTGTCCCAGAACATCGAGCTTCAGAACGCGGACGTGGTTTACGTGCCCAGGGCCGTCTTTTACGTCTACGGCGAGGTGAACCGGCCCGGCGCCTACCGTCTGGAAAAGGGGCTTACCGTCAAGAGAGCCCTCGCGCTGGCCGGCGGACTGACCCCCAAGGGGACCCAGAACAGGATCGAGATTACCCGCAGGGAAAAGGAGAAGGAACGTACCCTGGACGCCGAAATTGACGACCCGGTCCAGCTCGATGACGTGGTCCGGATCAAGGAGAGCATCTTCTAGTAGACCTTTTAATAAAACCGTAACCGTTCACGGTAAGCTTGTCGAACCGTTATCACCGTGCAAATACAGGCCTTCGACAGGCTCAGGCCGAACGGATAATTTCCTAAAGGTAAACCCCCACCTCTGGTGGGGGACTCCCAAAGTTCGACATTTCCAGAAATATGCTTAGACGTTGCAGTTTCTGGTTTTGACTTTGACGTAATCGATTGCGAATAGGCCCCTTTGAGGGGCCAGCAATCGTAAAGCCCCCGGCTTTGCCGGGGGATACTTACTGTAAACGTATTTACGAAACGCACTACTGGCGGAGCGTTCGGGGTTCCGGGCGCGGGGTGGTACCGTTGTGAACCTTGAACGCATGACAGGGGGCACATATGCAGTTGCAGGAATTCTGGCGGATAATGTGGGAACGCAGGAGGGTCGTGATCCTGGCGTTTGTCGCAACCGTACTCACGACCCTGGTCGGCTCGATTCTCTGGCCCGCCAAATATGAGGGCGTCGCCACCCTGATGCTGGATTTCGACAGCAGCAATCCCATGAACATGTCGCTGCCCTCTCCCCAGGGCCTGACGTCGGGGGAGTACGTCAATACCCAGCTGGAGATCATCAAGAGCCGCCACATCGCTGAGGGGGTGGTGGATATCCTCAGGCTGGACCGGGCGCCGGAGATCGTGGCCGAATACAACAAGGCGAGGGCGCCCGACCCCATCCTGTTCTGGCGCAAGGGGAGCGACCAGCCCATCAGGCCCTGGCTGGCCGACAACCTGCTTATCAGGCAACTCAAGGTTGAGCCCGCGCGCGATTCCCGCTTCATCCAGATCAAGTACTATTCACCGGACCCGGCTTTCTCTGCGGCCGTGGCCAATGCCTTTGCCAAGTCCTACACCAATTACAACCTGGAACTCAAGGTTTCACCCTTCCGTGACGCCGAGAAGTGGTTCTCGGAAAAGCTGAAGGATGCCAAGGGGTATTCCGACCGCGCCTCGGAACAGTTGCGCGAGTACCAGCGGAAGAAGGGGATCATTGCCCAGCAGGGGGCGGTCTACGACGACGCGGTCCAGCGGCTGGACAAGCTTAACGGTGAGCTGGCGGGCGCCAAGGCAAAGCTCTTCGAGACCAGGGTGGCGTTGAAGCGGGTCGCGGACTGCCGGGGCAACTACGAGATTCTCCCCGAGGTCCTGAACAACTCCTTCATCCAGGGGCTGAAAGCGCAAAAGGTGGGGCTGGAAACCCAGCTCACCGAGCTCTCGGCCAAGGCCGGAAGCGGGCACCCGCAGTACATCCGCCTCCAGTCCATGCTCGGTTCCGTCAACGACAGGCTGAGATCCGAGATGCACAACATCGTGAACTCGCTCAGGCAGGAGCACGCCGCCGCCGGCCAGAGGGTGGGCCAGCTTGAGGGGGCAGTTGCCGGCCTGAAGAGGGAGTCGACCAGCGCCAACGTTTCGCGTTACGAGATGGACTCGCTCAGCCGTCAGTCGGAGAGTTACAAGCAGGCCTACGACGCAGTGCTGAAGAAGTACAACGAGACCGCCATCCAGGGGGACATCAACCGCACCAACGTCTTTGTCGTTGACGCCGCGGTTCCGTCCCAGGTCAAATACAGCCCGAAGATCGTTCTCAACCTGATCCTGTCGGTCTTCGTCGGGCTCTTCCTCGGCATCGGGCTGGCCTTCTTCTTCGACTACCTGGACGACAGCATCAAGGATCCGGATTCCATCGAGTGCATTTTCGGAGTACCGGTGCTGGGAACCATCAGCTCTTTTGACGGCGGTTAGCGACCGCGGCAAGGATAGAACCATGAAGGCACAGCAACTCGATGAAAAAAAAGCGCGGGGGGGCGAGGACCCCGTCCTGACTCCCAGCGTGATCGAACTCACCGAACTCTGGACGCAAATGCCCGCGCACGAGGTCGAGGGCTCTTCCATAGGCAATATCCTCATCCAGGCCGGACGGCTGACTCCTGAGGAGATGGAGCGGATCGTCGCGCTTCAGGGGAAGGAGAACCTCCTCTTCGGTGAGGCTGCCGTGGCGCTGGGGATTCTGAACGAGGATGATGTGCGCTGGGCGCTCTCCAGCCAGTACTCCTATCCCGGTCCGGTCAGCGGAGATTCTTCGTTCGCCAGGGATCTGGTCCTGGCCCATGAGCCTTTGAGCCGGCAGGCCGAGGACTTCCGCTCAATCCGCAGCGGTCTTCTCCTCTCCGGTGTCGGCAAGGTCGTCAAGAGTCTGGCGCTGCTGAGCCCAGGTGAGGGAGAGGGGAAAACCTTTCTGGCCGCCAACCTGGCAATCAGTTTTGCCCAGCTCGGCTCCAGGACGCTCCTGGTGGACCTGAACCTCCGCACCCCGAACGTCCATACCCTTTTCGGGCTCAGAAACAATACCGGCGCCAGCAGTCTCATCATCAGGCGCGCGCTGCCGGAAGAGGCCCTCCGGAAGACCGCCATCGACTCGCTGGATATTCTCCCCTCAGGCCCCAGACCCCCCAATCCGCTGGAGCTGCTGAGCTGGCCGGATACCCGCGAACTGCTGGAGAATCTGAAGGATTACTATGAGGTTCTGATCGTGGACACTCCCCCTTTCCTGCCGACCGCCGACGCCCTGGTCATCGCGGGGCACTGCGACGCGACGATGCTGGTCGCCCTCAGGGGAAAAACCAGGAACGCCCACTTCGCCAGGCTCAAACAGGTGCTGGACGCTTCCGGTGTCAGGGTCCTCGGAGCCGTGGTCAACGAATTCGACCGGAAGGCCGGAGGCAAGGAGTGAGGAGTGAGGAGTGAGGAGTGAGGAGT
>CAZRPI010000006.1:29215-51886 GCA_964601865.1 uncultured Pelobacter sp.
TCGACCGGAAGGCCGGAGGCAAGGAGTGAGGAGTGAGGAGTGAGGAGTGAGGAGTCTTCTGGCCGGGTGGGAAATCATGCGATGCGTCTGAAAATAGCCGGAGTGCCCCTCCTGTTCGCCGCTGTCGCGCTTCTTGCGCTCGGTGGCTGCGGAGATGGTGATATTTACGGCCCGGGCCAGGTCATGGCACGGGTGGGCAAGCGGGAGATCACCACCACCTACTTCGAGCGGCAGCTGGCAAACCTGGCCGGATCGGGCCAGAAGCTCTCCGGTCAGGCGGAAGGGAGAAGGGCCTTCCTTCATACCCTGATCGACCGGGAGCTGCTCTACGCCGAGGCGCGGAAGAGTAATCTGGACAGGGACGTGGAGTTGGCCAGAAGGCTCGATGACATCAAGAGAGCAATGGTCATAGAGAGCTTTCTCAAGAGCAGGATTGTGCCGGGGATCATTGTTGATGACCGGGAAGTCCGGAGATACTACGACGCCAACCCCGGCGAGTACAGGACGCGTGAGGAGGTTAGAATCAGCCAGATCGTCGTGCCGGACGAGGACGGGGCGCGGAGGATAGTGGAGAAGCTCGGTATCGGAAGGGAGTTTGGCGATCTGGCCGCCAGCCGTTCGATTGACAGGGAAAGCGCGGTCCGCCAGGGTGACGTGGGGTGGTTCACCCGTTCACGTCTCCCCGCAGAGATCCGCGATGGCGTATTCCGCCTGCGTACAGGGGAGGTGAGCAGGCCGTACAGGATGCCCGACGGTTACGAGATCTACAGGATAACCGACAGGCGGACCGTCTCCTATCCCTTCGAAAAGGTCAGGGAGAGCATCAGGGCGCGACTCTTCAACGAAAAGCTCCAAAAGGAAGTCAGGGTTCTGGTTGACGGATTGAAGAAGACGACAAGGATTCAGGTGAATGAGGCGTTGCTGAAGTGAAAAGGGAGAAATGGAAGGGCAGAACCTCTCTTCCGCCGGACGGCATCCCGTGTCTCACGTCTCCTCACCACCTGCGTTTCTCCTGCGTACCCTGCTCCGGCCGTTCACTCAGTTCCAACTTTCAATGTCCGGTGTTCCCGTTAGCCTGAAACCGTAAGAATCTGAACCAGAAAAAGGCTGCATGCCAAATCGAATTGCCATTAACACGATTGCAACCTATACCCGGATGGTAATATCCGCCGGGTTGGCGCTTTTTGGCAGCCGCTGGGTGCTGAATGCCTTGGGCCAGACCGATTACGGTCTCTTCAGCGTCGTCGGTTCGATCATTATGTTCATTACATTCCTCAATACGGTTATGTCAGTCAGCGCTTCCCGACATTTCGCCTATTCAATCGGTCAGGGTGACGCTTCTGAAGTTAACCGCTGGTTTAACTCGGCATTGGGCATCCACCTCTGTCTGGCGTCATTGCTGATTCTTATCGGCTGGCCGATCGGGGAGTACGTGGTTGATCACATCCTCAGGATCCCGTTCAGCCGTCTGGCCGCCTCAAGGTGGGTCTTTCGAATTTCACTGGTCTCCGCCTTCACCAGCATGATCTCGGTGCCCTTTGTCGCCATGTTTACCGCAAAGCAGCACATTTGCGAACTTGCGGTGTGGGGTATGCTGCAGACCGTCATGACCTTTGCCCTGGCATGGTCTCTTGCGCATGTTTCCGGTGACAGGCTTCTCTTCTACAGCGCGGTTATGGTCATCATTCTCGTGTCCGTTCAGGCGGCGCAGATTTGCCGCGCATTTTACATTTTTGATGAATGCCGAATCGTCTCCCGGGAATGCCTGGACCGCCGCAGACTGAAGGAAATTTTTTCCTTCGCAAGCTGGACGCTGATTGGTGGCTCGGGTTCGTTGTTTCGCGACCAGGGTTCCGCCATTCTCCTGAATCTCTGTTTTGGCCCGAGCGTCAATGCCGCCTATGGCATTGCCACACAGTTGTCAAACCAGGCCAACCAGCTTTCCGCAGCCATGATAGGCGCGTTCGCGCCTGAGATTACCGCGTGCGAAGGGCGTGGCGACCGGAAGCGCATGCTGTCGCTGTCGCATCAGGCGAGTAAATTCGGAACCATTCTTGTTCTGATCCTTGCCGTCCCTCTGATGGTCGAGATGGACTATGTCCTCAAACTGTGGCTGCATGCTCCCCCGCCCCATACCACCCTGCTATGCCGGTTCATGCTCGGCACCTTTCTCATCGATCGCTTGACCAGCGGCTATATGCTGGCCGTCGCTGCTCACGGCAGAATTGCCGCTTACCAGCTTACTCTAGGCACAATCCTGGTTCTTACTCTGCCGCTGGCCTGGTTTTTCCTGGAGAGGGGCCTTCAGCCGGCCAGTATCGGGATTGCATTCATTATTACAATGGCTGTTACTTCCGTGGGGCGCGTCTTGTGGGGCCGCCACTTTTTTGCGACTTCCCCGTGCCACTGGCTGTTTTCGGTCGTCTGGCCGGCGGTTGCCGTCGCCATGATCACTGCCATTGTTGCCCTGATCCCCTGCTGGCTGTTGCGTGCTTCATTGCTGCGATTTTGTCTTGTCACCGCCTCCGGTATTGCTGCCTCTCTCCTCACGACCTGGTTTATTGCCCTTGATCTGGAGGAACGCGAATCAGTGGTGCGCAATTGGAGTCAGTTCCTGAGAAAGTGCGGAATCTCAAACAAGCGAGAAAAATGCGGTAATATGTTTGTATAGAGAGAAAGCGACTTGATCCGATATGGGCATTTTTTCTGAAATAAAAAAAAATCTGAAAAAGTATAAGCTGCATTGGCTTAAAAGGGGAATCACGATTGTCCCATGCGAATACAGGGATGAAGTTGAACGCTGCGAAAAGGTCATGGATAAGTATTCCTATAAGGTAAGATATACACCCGAGAATATGGCCGCTACCATAAGAAGATATGCGCATGTTCTTGAAAAGGGTATTTATATGCCAGACAGGCGCATCAGGTTTGGCAAAAGGGTCGCTGACCAGCTCCAGCAATTACTTATGGACTGGGATCGGATATATCACGATACAGGTGATGAAACTGTTGATTGGGCAAAGGAAGTATTTGGTCTTTATCAGGATGAGAAGAACAAACCTCATCAAAGGCGGACTTTTAACAGGCATCATGAGTATACTGAAGCCGAAAAGGGCGCTATTCAAAAAATAATATACAATAGAAGGAGTTGCAGGAATTTTGATCCCGGCAGAAAAATTGATTTGGAGCTGGTCCGCACCTTGGTGAAACTGGCTAACGCATCTCCAAGCAGCTGTAACAGGCAAACCTGTTTCGTCTTTCTGGTTGAGCAGACTGAGGATATGGCGGTTATTGAAAGCTGTTCGAGCGGAGGCAAGGGGTTTGCTTCGAGAGCGCCATACACCTTGATTGTATGTACGGACCTGTGCTCCTACAATCTTCCGGCGGAACGTCACCTGATCTACATTGACGGCGGGATTTTCAGTCAGACACTGATGCTGGCCGCGGAGGCACTGGGACTGTCAACCTGTTTTCTCAATTGGGCATCCCAGAGTGACGGGGATGAAACGGTAATGCGCAAAAGGTTCGAGATTCCTGAGTATTTTGAGATTATCGGCCTGATCAACATGGGGTATTCGGAGTTTGAATACAATCCGGCGCCCAGAAAAACCGTCGGTGAAACAATGAGAATGGTGGGAAAGTGAAAAAGAAGATTCTTATTCTTCTAAACACGCTTAGCCTGGGCGGCTCTCAGACGTATGCGTTGACGGTTGCAAAAGGACTGATCCGGAGGGGGCATGAGGTGCATATTGCTGCCAAACCCGGTCCTCTGTCCGTAGTGGCCGCCGGTCTTGGGGTTAAGACCCATGCCATGCGAGTGGATTCAGGTCTGCGCAAACCCGCGGACAGTCTGACGAGGTATGCGGCCAGATTTGCGTTGCTTTATGTCAGATCAGCGGTTTCGCTTTTCATTTTATGTCGGAGAGAACGGTTCGACGTGTTGGTCTCGCAACAGCCGGCGCCAACTTTTCTTGCCCTTGTGATGTCCAGAATTTCAGGGGCGCCGGTTCTGTATATTGTGCATCACGTATTGCCAAATGAATTTCCACCGCTGTTTTATCGGTTTTTCAGATACAGGCTGCCTTCGATCGTAGCCATAAGCCATGAGATACGGGATCATTTGTTGAATGTCTGGGGTTTGGGAAAAGAGAAGGTCTCGGTGATAATCAACTGTATTGATCTGGAGGAGTACGACAACTCCGTGAACCGGGTAAATGACATGCCTGGACCGAAACGGGTCGTCTACGTCAGCGCCATTTCCGATGCCAAGAAGAATGCCGTTGTTAACTTTATTCATGCGGCAGAGATTGCATCCCGGCAGACTGATGACATTTCGTTCGAGATCGTTGGTGACGGAAACATCTTTGAGGAGATTCAGCGTCTGGTTCGGGAAACAAACGAATCCGCTGGCTACGAAATCATAAAACTTCTTGGAGGCAGAACGGATATCATTGCCGTGCTGAAGGGAGCCTCGGTCTGCATCGGTATTGCGAGATGTGCCCGCGAGGCCATGGCGCTGGGAATCCCGACAATACTGGTCGGACATTTAACGGGTAAAAAAGGGGGTAATTATGGCGGCATCATTGATCGGCGTAATATCGAGGAGCTTGAGTATTCTAATCTGAGCGGCCGAAGCAGTTCTATTCTGGCGACGCCCGAGATTATTGCCGCCGATATCATGAAGCTCATTTCCGACCCCGGCTATGCCGAAGAGGTGTCCCGGTTCGGGCTGCAGTATGTACGGAATAACTGCTGCTCGGAATTGATCTGTCAGAAACTGGAAAACGAGCTCGACAAACTCATCGGGCAGTGAGGTGGTTATGGGCGAATATATAGTTGAGGACATTTTTAACAAAAAGGACCGGAGATATATAATCACCAAATCAACTCTCAACAAGGCGATCGTTCCCATAAGTGGCGCAAAGAACTCCGCTCTGCCTATTCTGATTGCCTCCGCGCTGACCAACGGAGACGCGACTATTGCCAATATTCCGGTTGAATTGAATGATGTCCAAGCCGTTTTAGAGATTTTGCAGGAGCTTGGCTGCTCGGTTGTGGATGATCATAAGCTGATTCACGTAAACGCCGGCTGTCTCCGCAACGGTTTCGTAACGCCGGATATTGCGTCCAAGACGCGGTACTCATCATTGCTGATGGGGCTTTTGCTGGGAAAGTACCGTTCGGTGAGGGTTCCTCTGCCGGGCGGCTGCAAACTGGGTGATGGCCGCCCCCTTGATATTCACTTCGATGGACTCGAAGCTCTTGGCGCACACGTTGCCATCACCGATAACACGGTAAGCCTTGAGGCCCCGGCGGGTCTGAATGGCGCTCTGTATGCACTCAAATATCCTTCCGTTGGCGCGACGGAAAATCTGCTGATTGCGGCCAGTACTGCCAAAGGAACCACCGTTCTCAATAATTGCGCGTGCGAACCCGAGGTGAGCGACCTGGCAATTTTTCTCAACAAGGCCGGTGCGCGAATAAAGGGGATCGGCACGCGACAGCTCGCCATCGAAGGGGTGGAAGAGTTGCATGGCTGTTCGTACTGTATCGTACCGGACAGGATCGAGGTCGGAACCTTTATCGGTCTCTGCGCCGTTGGCAGGTCAAAAGCCGTCCTGGTCCCGACCGTTTATGAACATGTTTCAAGTATTGTGGATGTCTACAGGGGAATGGGGGTCGGCATTACGGCAAAAGACGATCTGCTGGAAATCGACGCGACAGGTGATCTGCGGCCTGTTGATATCCTTACGGACACATACCCGGCGGTGCCGACTGATATGCAACCCATATTTGCGGCAGTGCTTTCTACCGTTGCGGGCAGAAGTACCATTACTGAAACCGTTTTCAGGAACAGGTTCGCTCACGTGCCGGAGCTTAGAAAGCTTGGGGCGCACATAGATATCGATGGCCAGAAGCTCATTATCGAGGGCAACAGTTCCTTGAGTGGCAACACCGTCTATTCGCACGACCTCAGAGCGGGCGCCTCCCTGTTGCTGGCATCCGTTATATCGGAAGGAACAACGGAAATACTTAATGTCCAGCAGATAGAAAGGGGCTACTCCAGAATAGTCGATAAATTCAAGAGATTTGGCGTGAATATTGAGGTGATATGATTCTTGACCGGCGCTTGTTTGGCTGAAGATTCCGTGTGGTGGATAAATACCAGCTAGAGACAGAGAAAGATCTTCATCATGATGACAGATCGTTATTATGAAACTAAACATGGCGCTTCATATAAGCAGTTGACATTGACCTTGCTGGCGGCTTTTTTTGCGTCCATCACCATATTACTCCTGTCGCAACCTTTTCTCTATGCCGGCGCGGTAATTTTGTTGACCTATATTGTGATATGCATGGTCCGCCCCTTTCTGGGGCTTCTGGTATATCTGTTCGTAGCATTCCACTCGCAACTGGTTAATTTAAGAGTTATGGGGCTGGTAGTTGACAATGTGTTGCTGCTGGCGCTTCTGTTTGGCTCGACGATCAACTTTTTCGTCAATCTGCGCGCTGAGATGAAAAACGAATGCGGCAGTCTGGCCTCTTTCAAGTATCTTGTCCCTTTTTTCCTCTCTTTGGTGTCGGTCTCGCTGTTCAATGGAATAGATAGATACACATCAGTAATCTACTATTGCGCCGGCGTTATTATCCCATTGATGATCTTGTGGGCAAAGGCTGATTCCATTGCATCCATCGAAGCGGTTTTCAAGGCGCTTTTCATGTCGGCTATCGCAATGTCGCTTTTTGGGCTCTTTGAAGTGGGCGCAGGCAGGACTTTTTTCTATTCGGCCTGGACATTAACCGAAAGGTACAGATTCGGCATTATCAGAATGGGCAGCACCGCGGGAGATCCCAATTATATCTGTTTCTATATTATCCCGTTAATACCGCTGGGGCTGTATTTTTACCGGAAGGCGACCAACAGCCGTGCTCGTTATGCTGCTTTGCTGGGAACGGTTATTCTTGTAGCAACCAGCATCATGACGTTTTCCAGAATAGGGTATCTGTCGCTGCTCATTATTCTGTCGTTTTTCTCCTATGGAAAATTGGCAAAAAGAATTATGCACAATAAAATTGCCCGGATATATCTGATGTTGACCTTTCTGCTGATTACTGGTCTCACTCTTGTCAAGGGTTACGATTATCTCAGCAGCGTGTTTTCCGGCGCGCTCGGCAGTTCAAAAACAAGAATCAAGGCACTGCTGGTAAGTATGGATCATATCGGGCAGCACCCTTTTGCCGGGCTCGGGTACATGAAGCTTGAGGCTTTTAATGCGCGCTATGTGCATTCACCACTGACGCCTACCGGCGGCGTGTCAGCCATGAACAGCTACGTGAAAATCATGGCAGAGAATGGGGTAATCACGGGAATTGCCTTCCTGCTGGTTGTTGTCCTGTCATACAGGAATATCGTCAGAATGGAAAAGAACCACGATATTTACCTCTATATCAGGTGCAGTTTCATAGTCTGGCTGATAATTGCCGCAACCCTGGACAGTTATGGAACGGTAGCATTCTGGGCGCTGGTCGGCGCCTCGCTCTGGGGAAAACATCTGCCACACCAGCCGGCATGCAGGGAAACGCCATGTTATGCCAGCCTAAGGCAGATAGTCTGAGCGCCGTTGTCCATATGGATATGGCGGAAAAGAGAATTCCGGTTGTTCTGCTCAACTGGAATAACGCAAAAGACACGATTGAATGTCTCGAATCCCTGATATCGTCCACTGATCCGCAGCTGTTGGGCCTGGTAATTTGCGACAATGGATCGTCGGACGACTCGGTGGAACGGATACGCGCATGGGCTGTCCTGCGCCGGATTGCTCTTCGGGAGTTTTTCTACGAAAGAGATGGGGATGAAAACCGTTTCATGCTTTCAACGGACAACGTGTCTCCGGATAAAGGCGCTGGTGCTGTTTTACAGGCGGTTCTGATTCACAATGGCGGGAATCTCGGCTTTGCGGCGGGCAACAATGCCGGAATCCTGTACGCCTTGCGGCAGATCGAGTTCGATTATCTGCTGGTTCTTAACAACGATACCGTTGTTACGCACGGCGCCGTTGAGGCAATGGCGTCACGCATGGAGAATGAGCCGCGGGTGGACATGTGCGGTTGCAAGGTCATTTATTATCACACTCCCGATTGCGTGCAGGCCTGGGGCGGCGCACGATTTCTGCCATTGATCGGCCGGGCCCGGCATCTGGGAGCATGTGCTCCATCTGGTCTGGATCCGGATCCCATAATGGTTGAACGCCGTCTTGACTACATACTTGGTGTGGCGATGATGGTTTCGCGCCGTCTGCTCGAAGAGGTCGGTTTGCTGGCCGATTGCTATTTCCTTTATTTTGAGGAAATCGATTGGGCCCTCAGAGCCAGGAATAAGGGCTACCGGCTGGGATATGCCGGGGACGCCGTTATATATCACAAAGAGGGTGGCACAATAGGCTCCTGTCGTGACAGGGCCAGGCGCAGTCTGCTGTCGGAACACTATTTGCTGAAAAGCAGATTGCGGTTTACCAGAAAGTTTTTCAAGTGGTATTTGCCGTCCGTCTGGTTGTATTCCATCGCGCTGGCACTGCGCGTATTCTTACACGGCGATCTGTTGCGTTTTAAAGTGATGGTAAGGGCCATGTCCGGTCATGACTACAATGAGCCCGCGTAGACTTCACCACTCAATACGGCTGCATATTAGTGGAGGTTGCAATGTCCAAAACTATCGACGGGGTTCTTCCGAGGTTTTGTTTTCTCGCGTCTTTGTTGCTTCTATGCTTTTGCGCTTCGGACAGTGTTTTCGGACAGCAATTTGAGACTGTCTGGAAGAGTCGTTTCGACAAGGGTGAGCGTGGCCTGGTCGGGGTTTACGATTTTTGGGGGCGTGAAAACATCTCTTATCATTTTGACAAGGAAATAAATTCATGGGTCATGAGGACGTTCATCCCCAAGGACTCCTATGATGCGGGAGTGATAAAGCGGGCCGATGTGCCGATCGGGGGCGCCGGGTTCAAGCTGCGCACGATGCCCAGAGGAACGAACTATGCCGAGCTGTCATACCGGGTGCGCTTCGCGGACAATTTTGATTTTGTACGTGGTGGCAAGCTTCCTGGTCTCTATGGCGGGAAAGGGAATTCCGGCGGCAGGATTCCAGATGGCACTGACGGTTTCTCATTCCGGTTGATGTGGGGGATCCAGGGAAGAGGCTGCGTATATGCGTATCTGCCTACGAGCGTGAATTACGGGACTCCCCTGTTCCATGGGAAACTGCCTTTTGTACGGGGGCGCTGGCAAACCGTCCGGCAGGAGATTGTTTTAAACCGGCCAGGTTTCTCCAATGGTATGGTCCGGATGTGGATTGATGGGAGATATATAGGCGAAGCGGGAGGGCTCCTTGTCAGGACGATCGAAGACCTTAAAATAAACGGCCTGTTCTTCGAAGTTTTCTTCGGAGGGGGAGATCCAAGCTGGGCATCGTCGTGCGATACGCACATTGACTTCGCTGATTTTGTTGTTCGCACAGTTATTCGACGGCAGGCTTTATGATATCTCCCCCGTACGGTTCCCTCATTCCGCCGATGTTTCCTGCGGGTAGCTGACAGGCTGTGGAGGCCAGCAACCGATTTTTATGTGGTGCCGGAATCACAAATCAGGTGGCTGGGTTACAGACATGCAGAGAGCCGACCGTTTCATAACGCTTGGCGTCATTCGATATCTCCAATGGCTCAAGTCCGGTAAGAATTTTCGTATTCCCATTCTGATGTATCATGGTCTTTCGGATGATCCGGAAACCGGTATCCATCCATATTATCGACTGAATACGTCTCCAGTTGCTTTTGCGAATCAGATGGAACTGCTTGCCGAACAGGGTTACAGGGTAGTCGGGCTGGATGAAGCCGTTGAAAAATTCATTTGCCAACGAAAATGTATTCACTCGAATCAATCTCATAAGCCGGTTGTGATTACATTCGATGATGGTTTTTCCGATTTTTATGACAGGGCGTTTCCCGTTCTTGCCGGGCATGGTTATTCTGCCACGGTATTTTTACCGACTGCGTTTATTGGTGGTAAAATTGAACATAAATCTTTTCTGTCGTGGCGCCAGGTGCGTGAGCTGGATGGAGCTGGCATCGCTTTTGGCTCCCATACCATGACCCATCCCCATCTGGATGGTCTGACGCGAATTGAGATACAACAGGAAATGTTGCAATCAAAGGAAATAATCGAGAGCAATATCGGCAAAAGAGTGGGTTCTTTCTCATTTCCCTTCGGTTTTCCCGAGCACGATAAAGAACAGGCCGGTTTTTTGCGGAATGTTCTGCAAACATGTGGTTATTCCTGTGCCGTGACGACGGGGATTGGAACCGTACGTTTTGGAGACGATATCTGGTCGCTGAAACGGATCCCCGTTAATTCAGCCGATGACCCGGCGCTGTTGCTGGCAAAACTGGAAGGCGGATATGACTGGCTGTACCTTGTTCAATCTGCGTTCAAATCGGTGCGCGCGATGCTGGGAATTCGCAGAAAAAGGGATCTGATAGACTGGGGATCAGGGCAATGATGCTGTTGCCGGCTGCCCGCTCAGCGTTGATGGCAGTGTCCGGCGGCATCTTTATCCCCGAATTATCAGCAGGTTGCTTTTTTCTTGAACCGCCCGTCCGGTTTTGCGGTTTTTGTTTTCGGGAAGCCTATGAACGATCGTGTTCAAAAGATTGGAACCGGTTACCAGGTGTTCATTGCCTGGGAGACGTTTCAGAGAAGGCAGATTTCGATGGCGCCCTATCTGGGGTTTGAACCGTTTTTTCTGCCCCTGGAGCGTCGCGCCGGGAAACTCCGCAAATTGTTCATCTATCTGGGGCATGCCTGGAGAACCCTGGAGATATTAATTTCCGCGAGACCCGATGTTGTATGGGTCCAATTGCCGCAGGTGCCGCTTTTGTGGGTGGCGTTGCTGTACAGGAGATTGGTCAATTGCCGCTCATGGGTTGTTGCCGACTGTCACAATAAGATGTTTCGGCCACCGTGGAGTAAATTTCCTTTCGGTATCCGGCTCCTCCCGCATTGCAATCTGGTGCTGGTTCATAATGATGATGTTTTTGACGTGGCTCTTTCCATGGGAATACCCCGCAGATGCCTTGAAGTGGTGGAAGATCCTCCGGCAGTTATCGGGAGCGTCACGGGACCGCTGCTGCTTAAGGACATACCCCGTCCCTGGTTTGTATTCCCCGCTTCTTTCGCCGAAGACGAGCCTCTCGGGGAATTGCTCGCGGCGGCGGGCGCAGTACCGGATGTGTCATTCATTGTTACGGGAAATGTCCGCGATTGCCGCGAAACCGGAATTGTCCGAAGTGCCCCGACAAACGTTCACTTCGCAGGTTTCTTGTCCAAAGATGAATTCGACGGTTTGATATCAGGCTGCGATGCCATAGTTGCTCTTACCCGTTTTGACGGTATTCAGTTGAGCGTCTGTGGTGAGGCCGTCGGGGCGGCAAAGCCGATGCTGATTTCAGATACCAAGACTCTGCGACGTCTCTTTCCGAAAGGAACCGTTTTTGTGCGGTCCGACGATCCCGCCGCAATCGCAGCGGGAGTGAAACAGCTTCTGGCCCGATTGCCGGAGCTTCGGGAAACGGCGCAAGCGCAGCGTCAGGAAATTTCGGCGCGATGGATGACGCAAAGGGGGATGCGCCTGATGGAATTGCTCTCCACCGCCCTCTGCGAGAGGTAGGGTACCGATGAAGCGGAGGATACTATTGGTTGCCTCTGGAGGCGGTCATTGGACCCAGATGATGCGGCTGCGTCGGGCGTTTGAGGGAATGGAGGAAGTTTTTGTGGGTGTCAGGGAAATGTACCGGTCAGATGTGCTGCCCCAACGTTTCTATTCAATCAGAGATGTCAGCAGGCTTAACAAATGGGCAATCCTTTTTACGCTTGCCGAGTTGTTTTTCATTATTGCCCGCGAGAGGCCTGAGGTTGTCGTCACGACCGGTTCGGCTCCAGGAATGTTGGCGCTGAGGATCGGAAAGATGTTCAAGGCAAGAACGGTCTGGATTGACAGCATTGCCAATGTGGAAGAAATGTCTCTGTCCGGGAGAAGCGCGCGCAGATATGCGGATCTCTGGCTTACGCAGTGGCAGCATCTTGAAAAGCCGGAAGGACCCCGGTATTGGGGGAGCGTTTTGTGATTATTTTTCTGACGGTAGGATCGATGCTTCCGTTTGATCGTCTCGTTCGGGCGGTGGACTGCTGGGCAGGAAAAAACGGCAATCATGAAATTTTTGCCCAGATTGGAGAAACCGACTATCAGCCCGTGAACTTCACATATAAGCCGATGATTTTTCCGGTCGAGTTTCGTAAGCGCTGCAGCGAATGCGATCTGATTATTTCCCATGTGGGGATGGGAACGGTAATTACCGCTGCTGAATGCCGCAAGCCGCTGATTGCTTTGCCGCGAAGACCGGAACTGAATGAGGTGACGAGCAACCATCAGCTGGCGACCGCCCGGTGGCTGCGAAACCGGGCCGGTATCCGGATTATTGACAGCGAAGTGGAACTTGACGCCGCCATCGGGAAAACGGTTGAATGGGGCAGGGTGGATATTTTCTCCGGCACCCGGATGCGTCTTGTTGAAGGTCTGCGCAATTTTATTCTCAATAAAGCCAATTGACCGGAACAATGGGGTGAAGGCGTGATTAGACTTGCTGTCGTTGGCCTTGGCAAGATGGGACTCTCCCATTTGGCCATGATAAATGCCCATCCTGGTGTCAGGGTGAAAGCGGTCTGTGATTCGACCCGGTTTATTCTTGACGTTCTTGGCAAGTATTCCGGAGTAAACGTGTATACCGATTTCAACGCGATGTTGCGTGAAGTGGAACTGGACGCCGTGCTCATTGCCACCCCCGCCGGCTCCCACGGCAAACTTGCCGGCGTCGCGCTTGAACGAGGTTTGCACGTGTTCTGCGAAAAGCCTCTCTGTCTTGACACCAGGGAAGGGGAGGCAGTGACAGCCCTGGCTCAAGAGAAGGGCGCGGTGAACCAGGTGGGCTATCATAACCGCTTTGTCGGCGCCTTCAGGGAGGTGAAGAGGCTGCTGGACTCGGGCGCTGTCGGCGAGGTGACCCATGTTCTGGCTGAGGCCTATGGCCCGGTGGTGCTGCGGCAGCAGGGTTCTACCTGGCGCTCGCAACGCAAAGAGGGGGGAGGATGCCTCTATGATTACGCGGCGCATCCGGTCAATCTCGTCAACTGGTATCTGGGCTCTCCGGCCGGTGTGGGGGGGACGGTGATGAACAGCGTTTTCTCAAAGGAAACCGATGACGAAGTCTTCAGCACCCTCTATTTCCCGAACGGCAGGAGCGCCCAGATTTCGGTGAACTGGAGTGACGATTCCTTCCGGAAGATGAGCACCAGAATCACGATCTGGGGAAAAAACGGCCGCATCTATGCCGACCGCCAGGAATGCCGGGCCTATCTGCGCGATGCGGTTGATGGTCTGGGGGGGTACCGCCAGGGCTGGAACGTGCGTTTCACGACCGAGCTGACCGAGCCGGTCTGGTTCTACGTCCGCGGCGAAGAGTATTCCGCGCAGTTGGATTACTTTGTGCGCTGCATCGAGGAAAAGCGGACGGAAAACGTCAATTCCTTCGAGAACGCGCTGGTTACGGACAGGGTACTGGCGATGATGATCGCCGACTCGGGCAGAGGAGCGTCGGTGCAGGCGGACGATGCCCCGATGGCGGAAACAAGGCAGAGGAAGTGGTTCCAGTTTATGTGAGGCATTGGGCACGGGCCGCAAGGATTATGGTCGTGTTTCTCAGTTCTGGTCTTTTACCGGCCTGCCATATGCTCCGCGTCGGGAGAGATGTCAAGGAATGGAACGTTTGCTTTTCGGAGACAACCAGTTTTTCGGCGTGAACCACATGTCCGAGGAGAAGGCGAGGGCTCAGGCCATGCGCTTCCAGGATATCAATGCCGTGATCGAGGTTCTGGACATCGCCTTCGACGAGGGCATCAGGGCCTTCATGTGTACGACCCATGACCGCATTGCGCGGATCTGCGACCACATGCGACTGAATCCGGCGAGGTATGGGAGCTTCCTCTATTATCCCTGCATGCCCTATGCCCACAAGTACGCCAATGCCATGACCGATTACGGCATGCTGGGCGCGATCAGGCGTTTTCTGCCCGACGGGGGACTCCTGGACGCGGCCATGCGCGGGGGGATGTCGCTGGCAAGGAAGGATATCGAAGGCATTACGACACTGCTGATAGACTCCGAGATGAAGATGTTCAATGGGCTGAATACTCCGGTGATTTTTCTGCAGAACGTGGTGGTTGACCTGCTGCTGGGATTGAATTTCAGGGAAGCGTTCCGTATTTTCGCCAGACACGTGAAAACCCGTTACAACGCGGAGCCGGGCTTTGTCACGATGAACATGCCCCGCCTCCTGGATGTACTCGAAGAGCTGGACATTGAAAATCCCATCGTCTGCTCCAGCATCAACAGGATAGGTTTTCGCATGTGCGGCGGCCTCGATGCGTACCAGCGCGCGCTGAAAGAGAGAAAGTTCCGGGCGATTGCCATGTCGGTATTCGCTTCCGGGGCCATTCCCCCGAGGGAGGCGATCGAGTGGGTCTGCCGGCAGCCGAATATCACGTCTATCGTCTTCGGGGCGTCCAGCCGGGGAAACATCTGTAACACAAAGCAGCTGATCGAAAATTACTGGAACCGGGACCGGTCAGGGGTGTAAGCCGCAAGCGGCGGGTAGAGCCCCGCCGCACCAGCCTCCAAACTCGATGTTATGATCGGGTCAAACTTGATTGGGCGGGTTTTGTCTCCTTTTGCGGGGGATGCGGCAGAGTGTGAGGATGTTCAGAGGTACTTATTGGCAACTATTGCCGGCCCACCCCCATGAGCCTCGGAGAGGGTACTGCCATGCTGAGGGAACAGGACAGGCTGATTTACCGATTGGCCGTATGCCTCGATGCGGCCATCGTGGTGGTTTCCTTCCAGGCTGCTTACGTGCTCAGGGACTATCCTGACTCCCGCTACCTGCATCCGTTTCCCATCCTCTCGGAATGCCTGCCCGCCGTTTTGCTGCTAATTGCGTGCTGGATTATTGCGCTGCAGCTCTCCGACATATATCGCTCCATGCGCAGCAAACGGTTATCCCTGATTTTCTGGTCGGTGTTCGAAGCCTCGCTGGTTGCCACCCTGGCATTCTCAGCCCTGGGTTTCCTGATCAGGGTGGATTTTCTGACCCGTACCTTTGTGATGATCCATTTCGCCATGGCCTCTTCCCTGATCATGATTGAGAAGGGAGGCGCCCTGCTGTACCTGAGAACCATCAGGAAACGCGGGTACAACTATCGGGTGCTCCTGATCGTAGGTTCGGGACTGCGGGCTCAGGGCTTTGCCAGAACCATCGAAAGTCATCCGGAATGGGGGCTGAAGATCCTCGGCTTCATTGATGAGAAGGAGATGCTGGGGATGACGGTCGGGCCGGGCAAGGTGATCGGTACCTTTGACGACCTGTCACGCATCATGGATTCAAACGTGGTCGATGAAGTGGTCTTTGTCATGCCGCGCAAATGGCTGGCCAACCTGGAAGAGTACGTGCGGATCTGTGAGAAGGTCGGAGTCAGGGCGACCATTGCCGTGGATTTCTTCGACACTGCCATCGCCAGGCCTGTGGTCAGGAATGTGGATGGCTGGCCCATGCTCACCTTCGACTCGACCCCCCGGGATACCTTTCATCTGGCCCTGAAACGGGTGTTCGATCTCTTCGGTTCGGCCTTCGGTCTGGTGGCGCTTTCTCCACTGTTGCTGCTGATCGCCCTGGTCATCAAGCTCACCTCGCCCGGCCCGGTTTTTTTCCGTCAGACTCGCAGCGGCGTCCACGGTCGGACCTTCCAGATCCTCAAGTTCCGGACCATGGTCGTCGATGCCGAGGCAAAGCTCAAGGATTTGCGGCGCCTGAACGAGGTCGGGGGGCCGGTCTTCAAGATCCATAACGACCCGCGGGTCACTCCCATCGGCAGGCTGCTGCGCAAGACCAGCCTGGACGAGCTGCCCCAGTTGTTCAACGTCCTCAGGGGGGACATGTCGCTGGTCGGACCTCGCCCTCCCATACCGTCGGAGGTTGAAAAGTACGAGCGCTGGCAGCGCAGGCGTCTCAGCATGCGTCCCGGCATCACCTGCATCCATGAGGTGGTGGCGAGAAACAACAAGGATTTCTATAACTGGATGAAGATGGATCTTGAGTATATCGACAACTGGCATTTCGGCCTGGATCTGAAGATCCTCATCAGAACCGTATTGGCGGTCATCAGGGGGACAGGATGCTAAAGCTCAAAGCTCAAAGCTCAAGGTTTGACGTTCATGGTGCGACATTCAGGGTTCAGATTTCAAGGTTCAAGATTGTTGAACGTGTAACCGTCTTCAATCCCGTCTTCATTGCGCTGGCGCTGCTGTTCTTCATGGCGGGCGCCGCGCCTGCCGGGGCGGAGGAAAACCTGCTGGGCGGCCTGCTGAAGCCCTTTGTATCGGTTGGCGAAATGTACGACAGCAACCTGTTCAGGGTGCGGGGCCGTGAACAGCTGACAACCCTGGTGGGAGACGACAGGCTTGCCGACTTCGTCACCCTGGTGGGCGCGGGGACCTCCGTCCATTACGGGATTGGCAGGCAGGAGCTGAACCTGATGCTGAAGCGGGATTACCTGTTCTACAGTCACTACGACGACCAGAACAGCAAGCGGGACAACGTTACGGGCAGGCTCGACCTGAACATCATGGACAGGGTCAAGATCGTCATGGATGGGGCCTATTCCTCCGAGCCCCAGTCGCACATCGATTACCGCAGCCCGAGGGTGAACAAGGTGAGGAAGCTCGATGGGGGCATTTCCGTCGCCTACGAGATGACCTCGGGGATCGGCTTCCAGGCCGCCTACCGGCGGTTTTCACTGGACTATTCACTGCCGCAGTACCGGGGGGACGAGTATTACGCCGACCGCTATTTCGGTACGCTCTACTACCGTTTTTCCCGCGATACCAGGGTGTATGCCACCTATCAGCATGATGAACGGGAGTATTCCTCTGACATGACTCTGGGATCAATCACCGTGAACAACAGCAGTTCCTCCGATTCAGTCCGGATCGGGCTGGAGAAGACGGTCGGGCCTAAAACCTCCATCTCGGGTTATATCGGCTATCTGGAGCGCAGGCACAGGCAGGCGTCGAACCGTGATTTCAGCGGGATCATCGGCGCCGCCGACATTACCTACGGGATCACCCCGAAACTGGGCGCGCTGCTGAAATGGGAGCGCCAGCTCTATGAGGAAACCTACGCCGACCGGAGCTACAGCGTCACCGATGCCCTGGGAATGGGGCTGGTATATCAGGTAAGCGCGAAAGTCAAGGCTTCGGTCTCCGACCGTCTCACCTGGAAGAATTTCAAGGATGTTCCAGGATCGGGAGTAGCCCGGCGCAATGATTTCATTAATGAGGTGAACGCGGCTGTTGAATGGAACCCCATTGTCAGGCTGTTCGTCAAGTTTGGGTACCAGTTCTCGACCCGGAGTTCCGATGAGTCCAGCTACAACTTTCACGACCATATGGCGCAGCTGGACCTGTCCTACCGGTATTGATCCCTTTCATGATTCCCGCCTGCCGCGCTTTCATGGTTGTCCGATCCGGACGGTCTGCGCCTGGGGCGGTTATCCGGGTATAACCGTCAGTGGACAGCCACGTTTTCCTCGGTATGCGGGTTTCTCTTGAGCAGGAGCAGCAGCGGAATGATGGAGAGGAAGGCCAGGCCGATGACCCAGAAGACATAGTTGAACGCCAGGGCGCCGGCCTGCTGCCGGAGTGAGCCGTAGATCATGCCCAGGGCGCCCCTGTTTGCCTGGACCGTCGGCACTCCCCTGAAGATGAGCGCCTGTTTGATCTGAAAGAGACGCATCTGCCAGATCGGTGAGGATTGGGTGACGTGGCTGACCAGGGCGGTCTGGTAGAACTGCTCCCCGCGGCTCAGGATGGTGGCGGCCATGGCGATCCCCACGCTGCCGCCGATGTTGCGCAGCAGGTTGAACATGCCGGTGGCGTTCCCCATCTCCTGGCGCGGGATGGTGGCCAGAGTGACGGTGGTGAGGGGGACGAAGGTCATGGCCAGTCCCACGCCGAGCACCACCCTGGGCCAGACGAAATCGGGATAGGCTGCCTGAAGGCTCAGACGCTGCATGAGGAACATGGCGATGGCGCCGATTGTCAGGCCGCAGAAAACGATCTTGCGGCCGTCCCGTTTCTGCAGCATGGCCCCCACCAGCGGCATGGTGATCAGGGTCGCGACGCCTCCTGGCGCCAGTACCATACCGGCGTCGGTGGCCGAATATCCCATGAGGGTCTGGAGGAAGAGCGGAATCATGGTGATTGAACCGTAGAGACAGAATCCGACCACGAACATGATGAAGTTGCCCGCCGAGAACGACACGTTCCTGAACAGCCTCAGGTTGATGATCGGGTGATCGTGGGTCAGTTCGACCCAGACCAGCGCAATCAGGGATACGACCGTTATGATGCTGAAGGTGATGATGAAGGTGGAGTTGAACCAGTCGTCCTGCTGCCCCTTGTCCAGAACCACCTGCAGCGACCCCATGCCCGACGTGAGCAGCAGCAGTCCCCAGTAGTCGATTTTCAGTGCTTCCGTCCCCCGTTTCAGGTAGCTCGGGTCGAAGATGAACAGGGAACACATGATCAGGGCCAGCATCCCGATGGGGAGGTTGATGTAAAAGATCCAGCGCCAGGTGAAGTTGTCGGTGATCCAACCCCCCAGGGCCGGGCCCACGATGGGGCCGAACATGGCGCCGACGCCGAAGATGGCCATGGCCATGCCGCGCTGTTGGGGGGGAAAGGTTTCCATCAGGATCGCCTGGCTGATGGGGATGAGCGCCCCTCCCGCCGCGCCCTGGATGACGCGGAAGAAGATCAGGGTTCCCAGTGAGGGGGCCGAGCCGCAGAGGAGGGAGGCGAGGGTGAAGATGGTGATACAGCTCATGAGGAAGCGCTTGCGGCCGAAAACGCGCGCCAGCCACCCGGTTATGGGGAGCACGACCGCGTTGCTCACCAGATAGGAGGTGAGTACCCAGGTGATTTCGTCGGTGCCGGCGTTGAGGCTCCCCTGCATGTGGGGGAGGGCGACGTTGGCCACCGAGGTGTCGATGATCTCCATGATGGTGGGGAGCATGACGGTCAGGGTGATCAACCACTTGTTGATTGCCGGTTGTTCAGGGTTCATGGCTTGATGGTTCAAGGTTCAGGAGTCAGGAGTCCAGAAGACGCCGATTGCGTTCGTCAGAACGGCAGAAGCTCCTTGAGGATCTCGCCGATGGGACGTTCCACCAGCACCGTCGGGATCACGCTCATCCCGACCCTCAGCAGGTGTTCCGGGTCGCTGTTGCCGTCGATTGCGATCTTGACCGGTATGCGCTGCACCACCTTGACGTAGTTGCCGGTGGCGTTTTCCGGGGGCAGCAGCGAGAAGGCTGCGCCGGTTCCAGCCATGATGCTGTTCACCCTTCCCGTGAACTTTCTCCGGGGATAGGCGTCAACCGTGAACTCCACCTTCTGGCCGGGTCTGATGTTGGTGAGCTGTCCCTCCTTGTAGTTGGCGGTGATCCACGCATTCTGCAGCGGTACCAGGGCCATGAGCGGCTGGCCGGCCTGGATGTTGGCGCCCGGTTCCACCCCCTTGCGGGTGATGTAGCCGTCGACCGGAGCAACGACGTGGGTATAGGAGAGCTGCAGACGGGCCTCATGCAGCTGGGCCTGGAGTTGACGAACCCTGGCCCTGTTGTCCCCTTTCCCCGAAAGTCCGGCTTCCGTCAGGGCGCGCCTGTACCCCTCCTGCGCCTCCTGGAGCTGTGATTCCGCCACCCGGTGGGCGGTTTTCAGGCGGTCGAACTGCTCCCTGGGGATGACCTCGCGCCGGTAAAGCGCCTCGCCCCGCCGCAGATCCAGGACTGACTGGTCAAACCTGGCTCTGGCCAGCTGGACCGTGGCCCTTGCCCCTTCGGCCTTCAGGTTGGCGCCGCCGGTCTCGTTTTCGGCCAGATTCACCCCCGCCTCGGCCTTGGCCACCTGCACCCGGTAATCGGCCCCGTCCAGTTCCACCAGCAGTCCCCCCTTTTTTACGTACTGGTTGTCGTCCACCAGGACACGCATGACCATGCCGGGCACCCGGGAGGAAATGGATACGGTCTTGGCCTCGATAAAGGCGTTGTCGGTCTCGATATGGGTCTTGTTCTTGAGCCACCAGTGCACGCCGGATACGATGCAGACCAGGGCAACCACCAGCAGGATGATCAGGGCCCGGCGTTTCCTGCCGTTCATGACGTTCGGCCTGTCGGGTTCCGTTAACCTTGAGAACCCTTCCTGCCGGTTCTCCTCAGCCCGTTGAATCTCTTCCGCCATGTTTTGATTCCCTCCGTATATTCACAAATCGCTTTACAGTTCGCCCATTGCCCGCTTCAGGCGGGCCGCGGCCACCTGCCGGTCAAACAGGGCCCGGTAGTAATCGGTCCTGGTCTGGGTCAGAAGGGTCTGGGCATCCAGAACCTCCGTTGCCGTGCCGACCCGTTCCTTGTAGCGCTCCTGATTGATGCGGAGATTTTCGGTGCTCTGGCGTATTGCCGCCTCCGCAACCCCGATCCGTTCCCCGGCCACCTTCAGGTCGTTTGTGGCCGTGTCGATTTCCAGGCGTACCTGGGTCTCGGCCTGGCGCAGGAGATCCTGGCTCCGGGAACGGTTGTGCAGCGCCCTGTCGCGGGCCGCGCTGGTGGAGAAGCCGTCGAAGAGGTTGATTTTCAGGCCGACGGTGGCCGACATGATGGCCTGCTCCCGATACTTGCTGTTCTCCGTGTAATCCACCGCCAGGCGCGTGAACAGTTCGGGAAAGAAACCGCTTCTGCTCTCCTGCAGTGCGGCCTGGCTGGCCTCCACTCCCTGCCTCAGGGCCAGGATTTCCGGACGTTTGGTCAGGGCTTTTTCAGGGTCGTTTCTGCCTCCGACTTCGCCCTCCCTGGTGTTCTCTTCGTTCAGTTCGGCGCGGAAGGGAGGGGCGTTTCCCGTCAGGTAGTTGAGCTGAAGCCAGATGTTTTCCCGCCGGTTCTGCATGGCAAGCAGGTTCTGGCGTGCGGCGGCCAGGCGCACCTCCGCCTGGAGAATGTCGTTGCGGGTGACGACCCCCTCGTCGTACAGCGCCTGGGCCATGCGGCGGTGCTGTTCCACCTGGGTGATCTCCTCCCGGGCCGCCAGAACGAGTCTGCCGGCCTCGAGGATGCCGAAGTAAGCCTCGATTACCTGCAGGGATACATCAGCCCGGCGCGCTTCGAAGGTGTCGAGCGTGGCGTTGGCCTGGGCGCGCGCCTGTTTCAGGCGGGCCTCACGACGCCCGAAATCGTAGAGGATGTAGGTGGCCGATATCCCTCCTGAGGCGTAATCGGCGTCCTGCATCACCGCGACGTGCCCCATTATTTTCGCGGCCTGCGGGTCCTGCTGCAGGGTATAGCCCGCCTGGGCGTCAAGGCGCGGGTACCAGGCCGAAGACGTCTGGCGGACCGTTTCCTCCGCCATGCGGTTCTCCCAGGCTGTCGTGCGCAGGGAGGGGTTGTTGTCCCTGGCCTGGCGCAGACAGTCGGACAGGGCTATGGTTGCGCCCCAGGAACGTGACGCCAGCAGGAGACAGAACGCAAACGCCAGGCTAGCACGAAGGAATGTCATAGAACCTCCTGTCCCCCCGCAGTATCTCCAGTATCCGCTTGAGCTCGCGGATCTCGTCCGCGCTCAGGCCGGCCGTTATCTTTTCCCGGGCCCGTCTGGCGCATTCCGTCAGGGGCGCCTCCAGCTCCCTTCCCTGCTCGGTCAGGTGGACCTTGTGGGCCCTGCGGTCCAGGGGATGGGGCCTCCGCTCCACCAGTGAACATTTCTCAAGGCGGTCCAGCATCCCTCCAACCGTGGTCCGGTCAATCTGCCCCTTTTCGGAAAGCTCAGACTGGGTCAGGCCGTCCCGTTGCCAGAGGAACGCCAGCAGGCAGAACTGCGGCGGCGTCAGATCATACTCGAGGATTTCCTCCCGTAGGATCGCCCAGACGCGCTGATAGGCTTTTGAAAGAAGGAAACCGACGCTCTGTTCAATGTCGTACATGTCTTGAATAACCTCGTCTCCAGAATGTTGTCATTATGCATATAATCAGCATGCTGTCAATGTGTGGAAACCGTTGTCCGACGCGGGGCGGCGGGTTAATCCAGGTGGTTACCGCAAGGCAATGGCGCGGGCGCCTTCCGGCCATGATCCGAAGTGATGGCAGACGCGGGAGGAGTCGAAAACGTGAAGCCCGACCTTCAGAACCTCTTCGGATTCAGGTGAAGCGCGGGGGCAACTGGAGAGTGACTGAAAATGTCGGCGGCGGATTGTGGAGTGCAACATATTGTTTTTGCTTT
Organism: uncultured Pelobacter sp.; assembly: GCA_964601865.1. Lineage (GTDB taxonomy): Bacteria > Desulfobacterota > Desulfuromonadia > Geobacterales > Pseudopelobacteraceae > Pseudopelobacter. The sequence continues at coordinate 51,699 of CAZRPI010000006.1, forward strand.
ATGTTTTGTTGCGGATGCCGATTCCCTGTTGGTTGTTGTCTCTCATTAAATCGGGGGCAAAAGGTTTTGGTTCTGTGACTGAAGACACATTATTAATTTCGGGTTTTTGCGATAAGAAGATTAAATACGAGGGTAGACGATAATACTAAACCATTCGCGAGAATGGGACGGAAAGCCTACAGGGTCTC
>CAZRPI010000007.1:0-51020 GCA_964601865.1 uncultured Pelobacter sp.
ATGTAGGCTGAAGGCGTGAAGTCTGAAGACCGAAGGAAAATCACATGCGTGACCACACAAAGCTTACGGCATTTGAACTGGCGGATGAAGTTGCGTTGCTGGTCTATCGAATAACCGCTGGATTTCCGAAAGAAGAACAGTATGGTCTGACGGCACAAACATGGTACCAATATTCCATACAGTCATTCTTTCGTGAGACTCCCATGCCATCTCCCTCTCCATACAAGCATCCGGACTCACCGAAACCGCCCAAAACCACGGAGCCCCCTAAATGACCGCGCCGCGCGGCAGGCGCCGTCTCCCCCTCCGCTACTGCGAACCGGCGTTCTTCGGCGGCCTGCTGGACGATCCCGTGCTGTTCCTGCGCATCCGCCCCATGCGCCGGGCGCTGCTGTTCGACTGCGGCCAGATCGCCCACCTGGCCAAGCGGGTCATCAAGCCGATCACGGCGGTCTTCATCACCCACGCCCACATGGACCACATCATGGGGGTCCCCACCCTGGTGCGCCACCACCACGCCTCGCCGCGCCCCCTGGATCTGTTCGGCCCGGCCGGCATCACCGAACGGATCGCGCACCTGCTGGCCGGCTTCGACTGGAACCTGGCGGAACCCACCTGGTTCACCCTGCGGGTCCACGAGGTCCTTCCCGACCGCATCCGCCACACCAGCTTTCCCGGACCGGAGCGGTTCGTCCGGAGAAGCGGGGAAGAGACTCCGCGCCTGGACCGGAAGATCTGGTCCTGCCCCTTCCTGACGGTGGAGGCGGAGATTCTGGACCACAAACTGCCGGTGCTGGCATTCCGGGTCGATGAACGGTCCTACTTCACGGTTGACGGAAAAAAGCTGGAGGAACTGGGGCTGGTGGCGGGCGACTGGATCAGAGACCTGAAGAGCCGGGTGTGGAAGAAACAGGCGGAGCGCCGGGTAGCGGCGGTCCGGCGACAGGGGGAACTGCTGATAGAGGAACCGGTTAACGATCCCGCGGCCCTCTACAACGCCATCAGGGGCGAGGAGGACACCGCCTCACTGGGGTACATGACCGACATGGGGTGGACGCCGGACAACGTGGAGACCATCGGGAACTTCCTGGGCGGGCTGACCCTGCTCTGCAGCGAATGCACCTTCCTCGCGGCCGATTGGGAGAAGGCCCGCGCCTCCCACCACATCACCACCGCCGACCTGAACGGACTGGTGGAGAACCTCAGGCCCCGCTACCTGCTGGCCATGCATCTCTCCAAGGGATACCTGCGCCGCACCTTTGATCTCTACACGGAGCTGAAACCACCGGCCGGGACCGGGATCCTGCGCCTCCCCAACCACATTGTCCCCGCCCCGGTCGGCGTAAGGGAGGTGGACGGCTGGCTGCGGCCGACATGATTCCGGATAAAAAAAGCCCGGCTCTCAGGAAAGGGAATAAGATCGAGAGCCGGGCGCAGGCGGTAGGATGCCGCCGCTGAAACCGTAGGGGATCAGTCGACGGATTTCCTCAGGAACGTGGGGATATCATACTGATCTTCGTTGTCCTCGGAATACTCCACGAAGCTGCCCTGTGAGCGGAAGCGGTTCACGCTCTCGTTGTGCTGGCGGTCGCGCTTGTAGGTCGGAATATCCAGGATGTTCTTCGATGGGGCGGCGGGTTTCTCCGCCACGGGCAGTACGCTGCTCTTGCGCAGGTCGCGCTGGGCCTCGGTGTCGAAGCGGTCGCCGAAACCGGTGGCAATAACCGTGACCTTGATGGTTTCGCCCAGGTCGTCATCCCTCACCACGCCGATCTTGATGTTCGCCTCGGGATGAACCTTCTCGTGGACGATGCGGTTGACCGTGTTGTAGTCGTCCATCGTCATCTTTTCGGAGCCGGTGATGTTGACCAGCACACCCTTGGCGCCGGAGATGTCGTTATCCTCCAGGAGGGGGCTGGAAATGGCGGAGTTGACCGCATCGGCGGCGCGATTGTCGCCGCTTCCCATGCCGATACCCATCATGGCCATGCCGCGCACGCTCATGACCGTCTTCACGTCGGCAAAGTCCAGGTTCATGAGGCCGGTGGAGGTGATCAGCTCGGAGATCCCCTGTACCGCCTGGCGGAGCACGTCGTCGGACGGCTTGAAGGCGTCGAAGAGCGACATGTTCTTGCTCGCCATGCTGATCAGCCGGTCGTTGGGGATGATGATCAGCGAGTCCACATGCTTCTTCAGTTCGCTGATGCCGCGCTCGGCCTGATCCATGCGGGCCTTCCCCTCATAGGTGAACGGCTTGGTCACGACACCCACGGTCAACGCGCCTGACTCCCGGGCAACCTCGGCCAGAACCGGAGCGGCGCCGGTGCCCGTCCCGCCGCCCATACCCGCGGCGATGAAAACCAGGTCGGCCCCCTTCATGGATTCCTGCAGATCGTCGCGGTCCTCCATGGCGGCGTTCATTCCGACTTCCGGGCTGGAACCCGCGCCGAGCCCTTTGGTGAGCTCACGGCCAAGCTGTATCTTGATCGGCGCCTTGGATATTCTCAACGACTGGGCGTCGGTATTGGCAACTATGAAATCAACCTTGTTCAAGGTGCTGTCAATCATGGTGTTCACGGCGTTTCCACCACCACCGCCCACGCCGATGACCTTTATTACCGCACCCTGTTCTATGGCTTCATCGTACTCAAACATCCCGTTCCTCCCTTCGATCGGTAAAAGTGGCTAATTCCGGGCTGGTAAACTGTAACCAATTTGCATCCAAAATAAAAGCAAAAACACCCTTCCATCACCCAAAAAAGCAGACCCGGCCATGCCATCCCCGCGCCGGTCGCGGGACCGTTCCACCCCTAGAAAAACTCCTTGAACCAGGACTTCATCTTGCCAAACACCGAACCGTACAGGCTGTTTTCCAGTTTGGTGGTCGGAAATTCCCGCGCGCCGGAGTTGCGGCTGCCGTAGACCACCAGGCCGACCCCAGTGGCGTAAACCGGCGAATTTACAACATCCGTCAGACCACCGATCCGCTGGGGCATCCCGCGCCGCACCGGCAGGTTGAAGATCTGCTCGGCCAGTTCGGGCATTCCCTCCAGAATGCTGGTGCCGCCGGTCAGGACCACGCCCGAGGCGATGGAGTCCTCAAGCCCGGACTTGACGATTTCCCGGTTGATGAGGGAAAAGATCTCCTCCACGCGGGGGCCGAGGATTTCGCACAGGACATTGCGGGAAAGTTCGCGCGGCTTGCGGCCGCCCACGCTGGGCACCTCTATCTTGTCGTCCTTGCCCACCAGGGAAGAGAGGCAGCAGCCGTACTTCTTCTTGATCTTCTCCGCCTCCGCCATGGGGGTGCGCAGCCCCACGGCGATATCGTTGGTCAGGTGGTTGCCCCCCAGGGCGAGCACCGAGGAGTACTTGATCGCACCGTCGGCGAAGATGGCGATATCGGTGGTGCCGCCGCCGATGTCCACCAGGCAGACCCCCAGTTCCTTCTCATCGGCCGACAGCACCGCCTCGGACGACGCCAGCTGTTCCAGGACGATGTCGGCCACGTCAAGACCGGTGCGGTTGCACGACTTGACGATGTTCTGCGCGCTGGCAACGGCGCCGGTGACGATGTGCACCTTGGCCTCCAGCCGGACGCCGCTCATCCCCAGCGGTTCGCGGATGCCGTCCTGCTCGTCGATGATGAACTCCTGGGGGAGGATATGGATCACTTCCCGGTCCATGGGGATGGCGATGGCCTTGGCGGCGTCTATGACGCGGCGGACATCCTCCTGGTTGACCTCGCGGTTCTTGATGGCGATGACCCCCTGGGAGTTGATCCCCCTGATGTGACCGCCCGCGATGCCGGCGTAAACCGACTTGATCTCGCAGCCGGCCATCAGTTCCGCCTCGGTTATGGCCTTGCGGATGGCGCCCACGGTGCTTTCGATATTAATGACGACCCCCTTCCGCAAGCCGCTGGAGGGGCTGGTCCCTATCCCCACGATATCGATGCCGTCTTCGGTTACATTCCCCACTATGGCGCAGATCTTGGTGGTGCCGATATCAAGACCGACGATAAGATTGTCCTTTTTCGTTGCTGACATGCGTCCCCCTGCCTGTCTCTTGGATTCTTGTATGGATATCAACCTTTTTTGACTATTATCTTGTCGTTGTAGTCCAGATCTATGTACTGGATCGTCTGCTGCTGGGCCCTGAGATTCTGGTAGATGCGGGCCAGACGGCTGAATTTCCCCTGAAAATCGCCAAGCCCCACCCTTATGGGAAGGGCGCCGGAAGCGGTAAACAGCGTAAAGCCGTACCCCTTGTCGTAATGGACCTCCGAAACGTCCGCAAGGATGTAAGCGCATCTGTCGCGCAGGAAGGTCAGCAGTTCGGAGGTGGTTTTCAGCGCATCCCTCATGCCGGTCGGGTCACTGTTCAGATCGTCCTCGCTGAACCCGGTGACCACCGGGTAGTCCAGCCGGTCTCCCTGGTTCAGGGTCTTGAACACCGTTCCCTTGGCGTCCAGATAGTGCAGATACCCCATGTTGACGACGGCCAGCGGCTCACGCTCCGTGACCGCGATGGAGACCGTGTCCGGATAGTAGCGCCTGATCCTGACCGTTTCCACCCAGGGGTTGAGGGCCAGCTGTTCGCCCATCTTCTTCAGGTTCATCCGCAGCATGTCCTGCCCCGGCTCAAGATCCGCGAAGGCCAGGACTTCAGCCCGGGTCAGGCGTTTGGTGGCGGAGATGTCGATATTCTTCAGGCGGAAGGGAGCTATCGAATCCAGGGAACGGTAACCGGCGAAGATCAGACCGCATGCCAGCGCCACGACCGCGAGAACGAAAGTGATCTTTCCCAGGGGACGCAGGTATTTTTTCAGGTTGAGTGGCTTGCGCTGAACCTTGACGCGGTTGGCGGCGATCTTCCCGTTCCGGTATCTGGAGTTGGCCAGGTCACGCATGGAGCTATTCCGCCTTTACCGAAAGCGCCGCGGACCTGATGATGCGGTCCACCAGGGCCTCGAAGGCAATACCCGCCCCCTTGGCCGCGATCTCCGGCAGCAGGCTGAGCGCCGTCATCCCGGGCAGCGTATTCACCTCAAGCACATAGCACTCCCCGTCTGGGGTTACCAACAGATCGACCCTGCTGTAACAGCGGCACCCCAAGGCCTTGTGAGCCGCGGTCCCCACCTGGAGAGCTTTTTTATACAGCGCCCTGTCCAGACGGGCCGGGAAGATGTGTTCGGCCATGCCATCGGTGTACTTGGCCTCGAAATCGTAGAATTCGTTTTTCGGTACGATTTCGATGGCGCCCATGGGACGATCGTCCAGAATACCGACCTGAACCTCCCGGCCCCTGATGAACTGTTCCACCAGGACGTCGTCATCGTAGCGGAACGCCAGTTCCAGCGCGGCTGCCAGCTCTTTCTCCTCCTTAACGATGGAGATGCCGACGGAAGAGCCTTCCTGAACCGGTTTGACGACGAGCGGCAGGCCGAAGGAGAGGTCCGCGGGGGTAAACCGCTGATCTTTATGGAAATGGTGGAAGGGAGCGGTCAGGATGCCGGAAGCGGCGAAGGCCTGCTTGCTGTAAAGCTTGTGCATGGCCAGGGCGCTGGCCAGCACCCCGGAACCGGTGTAGGGGATATTCATCAGCTCCAGCAGTCCCTGAACGCAGCCGTCTTCGCCGTAGCGGCCGTGCAGGGCGATGAACGCCGCCCCTACCCCCTCCTCCGCGAGCCTCCGCGGCAGGTCCCTTCCCACATCCAGGGCCACGGAATCGTATCCCAGGGTCTGTAACGCCTGATGCACGGCGGCGCCGCTGGCGAGGGACACCTCGCGTTCGGCCGAAAATCCGCCCATCAGAACGGCAATTCTTTTCGATGCTACATCGTTCATAACTTCTCCTCGCCAACTATACGCACTTCTTCCTCCAGAGTCACGCCGGATGTGATTAAAACGGCATCCTTTACCAGCCTCGAAAGTTCCAGGAAATCTCCGGCAGTGGCGGAGCCGGCGTTAACCAGGAAGTTGCTGTGCACCGGGGAAACCTGGGCGCCACCAACACGGGCCCCGCGCATCCCCGCGGAATCGATCAGCCGCCAGGCGGTCTGGCCGCCAGGATTCTTGAAGAAGGAGCCGGCACTGGGAAAACCGACGTTGTGCTTGGAACGACGCAGCTCCACATCCCTGCGGATCTCCGCCTCGGTCGCCCCGGATTCACGCTCTTCCAGGACGAAGAGAGCGGCCAGGATGATATCCCCCTCATTCAGATCCAGACGCCGGTAACCGTAATCCAACTCTTCCTTCGGAAATTCGGACACCGCTCCGTCCCGCAGCAGGGTCAGCGTTTCGGTCCGCTCCATGATTCCCGATCCGTAGGCGCCGGCGTTCATCCTCATGGCGCCGCCGATGGTTCCCGGAATGCCCGCGATGAAGGCGATTCCCCCCAGGCCGCATTCCTGGGCGAAACGCACGACCGCCAGGTTTTCCGCGCCGGCCTCGGCGCGAACGCGCCTGCCGTCAATCCGGGTTATCCGGTTGAACCGTTCCAGCGAGACCACCGCGCCGCGGATCCCCCCGTCCCGCACCAGCAGATTGTTCCCCCTGCCGATCGCCAGCCACGGGATGCTTCGTTCCTGCAGCTGTTCCAGAAGGCTGCGGAGGTCGTCCGCATCCTCCGGAATCGCGTAAAGGTCAGCCGGTCCTCCCACCCTGAGGGAGGTATGGCGGCTCATGGGTTCGTTGCGCAGCAGACGGCCGCGTATGACTATCTCCGATAATTTCAGTTCCGTCCCTCCAGGAGTTTTAGCAGCGCCTCACCCTGCTGCCAGATACTGCCGGCGCCCAAGGTGATCACCATGTCTCCTTCCTTTACGATGCCGGTAAGATACTCCGGAATCTGTTCCCTGTTGGCGATCCAGGTCACATCTTTCTGACCATGGCGGAGTATTTCCTGGGAGAGGCGTTCCGCGGTGATCCCCTCGATCGGCTGCTCACCGGCCGGGTAGATGTCGGTCAGGATGAGGACATCGGCATCGAAAAATGCGGTGACGAATTCGTTGAACTGGGCGAGGGTGCGGGTGTAGCGGTGCGGCTGGAAGACCGCCACGATGCGGCGCTCCGGCCAACCGAGGCGCGCCGCGGCCAGGGTGGCTTTAACCTCGGCCGGATGGTGGCCGTAATCATCAACCACCGTAATGCCCCCTGCCTCACCCTTGATGGTGAAACGCCTCCCCACGCCGCCGAAGATGGAGAACCCCTCCTGAATGGCGCTAAACGGCACATCCAGCTCCAGGGCCACCGCGATGCAGGCCATGGCGTTGAGCACGTTGTGGGCGCCCGGCATGGTAAAGGAGATATCCCCCAGCCGATACCCCTTGTAATGGGCGGTGAAGGTGGTGGTAAAGCCGTCGTGCCTGACGTGGGTGGCGCGGATATCCGCCTGGGAGGAGAGGCCGTAGGTCATGTAGCGCTTCTTCACCTGCGGCAGAATCGCCCTGATGTTGGGATCATCCAGACAGAGCACCGCCAGCCCGTAGAAGGGAACCTTGTTGATGAACCTGACGAATGTGTCCTTGATCTCCTCGATACCGCCCGCATAGTGATCCAGGTGGTCAGCGTCGACGTTGGTCACCACCGCGATGGTGGGGGAGAGCACCAGGAAGGAGCCGTCCGATTCATCCGCCTCGGCCAGCAGGAATTTCCCCTGCCCCAGCCTGGCGTTGGTGCCGATGGCGTTCAGCTTGCCGCCGATAACGATGGTCGGATCGATGCCGGCATAGCCGAGGATTGAGGCGGCCATGGAGGTGGTGGTGGTCTTGCCGTGAGTGCCGGCGATGGCGATGCCGAACTTCATGCGCATCAGTTCGGCCAGCATTTCGGCCCTCGGGATGACCGGCACGTGGAGACGCTTCGCCTCGACCACCTCCGGATTGTCGTCATGGACGGCGGAGGAGATGACGACCACGTTCACGTCCTTAAGGTTTTCGGCGCGATGCCCGATGGCCACCTCGGCGCCGAGGCCCGCCAGCCTCTCGGTGATATCGGAGCCGCGCAGGTCGGAGCCGGAGACCTTGTAACCCAGGTTGAGCAGGACCTCCGCGATGCCGCTCATGCCGATGCCGCCGATGCCGACGAAGTGAATTTTATCGATTTTTCCGTACATGTTTCACTCTCTTCAGTGCAATTTATCCGACTCTGATAACTCCCCCCTTTGAAAAAGGGGGGCCGGGGGGGATTCTGTGGCGCCGGCAATTGTTGACAAAGCTGACATTATTGTCAAATCCCCCTGAGTCCCCCTTTTCCAAAGGGGGACTCTTCTGCCCCAAACCAGGAGCAGACAGCTTATATTCAGTTAGTTGTTTTCATTATTTCATCCACTATCAAAGCCGCGGCGTTCAAGTGCGCCATGGCGAAGGCATTTTTCCCGGTTTTTTTTACCAGTTCCCGGTCGTCAGCAAACCGGAGGATCAGTTCTGCCAGCCTTTCCGGGGTCAGGTCCCGTTCCAGGAGCATGAAGCACGCCGACCGGTTCAAAAGGGCCTCGGCATTCCTGCGCTGGTGATCATCCACGGCATAGGGGAAAGGGATGAACAGACAGGCCTTGCCGGTTGCGGTAACCTCGGCGATGGTCGTGGCCCCCGACCGGCAGACCACCAGGTCCGCCCTGGCGTATTCGGTCGCCATGTCATCGATGAACGGCAGTACCCGCGCCCGGATCCCTGCGGCCCCATAGGCGGCCGCAACCTCCGCGTGATCCTTTTCTCCGGTCTGGTGGGTTATGTCCAGAGCCAGCCCGCTCCGTTTCAGGTAACCCAGCGACGCAACCATGGCCATGTTGATGGCGTGGGCGCCCTGGCTGCCGCCAAACACCAGCAGATTGAAGCTGTGACTGGGGAGCGGGGAGCGGGGACTGGAAATATCAAAATCTGTTTTTTTGCCTTTGCCAGTCCCGGGTCCCGAGTCCCGAGTCCCCAACAGATCCAGAATCTGCCGCCGCAGAGGATTGCCGGTCAGCAGCACCCGGTCCCCCGGGAAGAGCCGGGCCGACTCCTCGACGGTGATGAAGATCCGGTCAACCAGCCTGGAGAGCACCCTGTTGGTCATGCCCGGCACGGCGTTCTGCTCATGAATGAAGCAGGGAACCCCGCATCTCTTCGCCGCCAGCAGCATGGGGAGGGAAGCGTACCCTCCAACGCCCAGCACGGCATCCGGCCGGAATCCGGCGAGGATCCCGAGCGACTGACGATAACCGTTCAGCATCATCCCGGCTCCCCTGAGCTTGCCGGAAAGCCCCTTCCCCCGGATACCCGCGGCCGAGATCTGTTCCAGCCTGAAGCCGGCCGCCGGAACGGCGCGCGCCTCGATGCCGCGGCTGGTTCCCACGAAAAGCACCTCATTGCCCGGGTTTCGGGCCAGAAACTCCTCGGCCACCGCAATACCGGGAAAGAGATGTCCGCCGGTGCCACCGCCGGCAATGATCAGTTTCACGGTCCCTCTTTCAGGCTGATGGGGGTAATCTTCAGGCCGGAAGAAATGTTTAGCAGGATTCCCACCGCAAAGAGGCTGATCAGGAGCGAACTGCCGCCATAGCTGATGAACGGCAGGGCCAGCCCCTTGGTTGGAAACAGACCGGTGATGACCCCCATGTTGACCGTTGCCTCGATGCCGAACAGTACCGCGATTCCCAGCGCCAGAAAACGGCCGAAAGTGTCCGGCGCGGCAACGGCGATGCGCATGGCCCGGTGCACCAGGAGAAAGAACATGGCAACGATCACCACCACCCCCAGAAAGCCCAGCTCCTCTCCCACCACCGAAAGAATGAAGTCGGTATGAGCCTCGGGCAGGTAAAACAGTTTCTGCTTCCCCTCACCCAGGCCCTGGCCGAAAAGACCGCCGGTCCCCAGGGCCAGCCAGGACTGGATGATCTGGAACCCCTTGCCGGCCGGGTCGCTCCAGGGGTTGGTCCACGCCTCGATGCGTCCCTTGTGGTAGCCGTGACTCAGTTTGATGACGAGAATCGGCGTTCCCAACAGAATCACCGACAGGATGTGGGACAGGCGGGTGCCGGCCGCGAACAGCATGATGAAGGCAACCGCGAACAGCGTCAGGGAACCGCCCAGGTCGGGCTGGAGCATCATGCATCCGATCAGGAGCGCCAGGACGATCATGTAGGGGATGATTCCGGATTTGAAGTCCTTGATCCTGTCCTGCTTCTTGTCCAGCGAGTACGCCATGTACATGATCAGCGCCAGTTTGGCCATCTCCGACGGCTGCAGGTTGAAACCGGGCAGCTTTATCCACCGGGAGGCCCCGCCGGCCTTGCCGCCGATACCGGGAATCAGCACCATGATCAGGAGCGCCAGACAGAAGAGGAGCGCGGGCACGGCCATCTTCTTCCAGAAATGGTACTCCACCCGCATGACGGTGAGCATGATGGCAAAGCCGGTAATGGCGAACAGCCCCTGACGCTTGAGGAAATAGAATCCGTCGTGATACCGCTTGTCCGCCATGACCGAAGAGGCCGAAAAGACCATCACCACCCCGAAACAGGTCAGGGCGATGGCCATCAGCATGATCACCAGATCATAGTTTTCGAGCTTCTTGAGCATGGCCTTTTTCCGTAGCGGGGACTCCGCTTTTCAGCGACTCTTGCAAGAGATTCCGTCTTATATCAAATCAACCAGCTGCCATTTGTGATCCAACGGGAGATCACTGGCATCACCACTACAGTGCCTTCACCGCCGCGATGTAGCGTTGGGCCCGCTCCTCGTAGTCCCGGAACATGTCGAAACTGGAACAGGCCGGGGACATGAGAACCGTTCCTCCCGGTTCAGTGATCCTGCCAGCCAGGACCACCGCATCCTCCAGGGTGTCGGCCAGCCGGGTGTCGGTGAGCGCCCCCAGTTCAAGCCGCATCCTCTCGGCGGCCTCGCCGATCAGGATCAGGTGCCGCACCCTCTCCCTGACCAGCGGCGCCAGGGGCGCATAGGAGCCCCCCTTGTCCTTACCGCCGGCGATCAGGGTGATGTCGGTGAAGCTCTCCAGCGCCTTCTCCACACTCCCCACGTTGGTCGCCTTGCTGTCCTCGTACCAGGCAACGCCGTTGACTTCACGGACGAACTCCATGCGGTGGTGGAGGGCCTCGAACTCCCGCACGCAGGCGAGGCTTTCGGCCGCTCCGCAGCCGCCCAGCAGGGAACAGGCCAGGGCCGCCATGATGTTCTCCTGGTTGTGAACCCCTTTGAGGCGGAACCCGGCCGTGGGAAAACGCTCTTCGCGGCCGTTGTGGCGCCACAGGATGGTTTCGCCGCTCAGGAAGATCCCCTCATCCAGCTCCCTGAGGCGGCTGAACGGGAAGAGGCGCGCCCTGAGCGTCGTGGCGCGTTCCCGCACCAGTGGGTCATCGAAGTTCACCACGGCGAAATCGTCAGCCGTCTGGTTCTCGAAGAGGCGCATCTTGGCATCGATGTATTCCCCGTAGGACGAGTAGCGGTCCAGATGGTCCTCGCTCAGGTTCAGCAGGGCCGCCACCGCCGGGCGGAAACCGTCGATCCATTCCAGCTGGAAGGAGCTGATCTCGGCCACCACCCGCTCCACGACATCACCCGATTCCACGAGCTCGATGAGGGGATTGCCGATGTTCCCGCCCACGAACGTCTTGAATCCGTTTCCCTTGAAGATCTCGCCGGTAATGGTGGTGGTGGTGGTCTTGCCATTGGTGCCCGTGATGGCCGTGATCGGCGCAGCGATGAAACGGGAGGCCAGTTCGATTTCGCTCACGATCTCCACCCCGGCCTCCCGGGCCGCCGTCAGCTGGGGCAGATCCCGGGGGACCCCCGGACTCGCCACGATCAGGTCGCTGCTCCGGAACGTCCGCTCGTCGTGACGCTCCAGTTCCAGGCTGACATCCAGGCCGGCCAGGTCGGCCAGCTGACGGGCCAGGGCCGACTCGTCACGCATGTCGGTCACGGTCACCCGCCCCCCCCTGGAAGCCAGGAAGCGGGCGCAGACCACACCGGTTCTGGCCAGTCCCACCACGAGAATTTTTCTGTCTTTCAGCTGCATTCCCTCTCCCGCGGTCACCTGTGTCACCGCATCTTCAGCGTGGAAATGGCGATGAGCGCCAGGATGATGGTGATGATCCAGAAGCGCACGATGATCTTCGGTTCGGCCACCCCCTTCAGCTCGAAGTGGTGATGGATGGGCGCCATGCGGAAGATCCGTTTGCCGCGGTACTTGTACGACCCCACCTGAAAGATGACCGACAGCGCCTCCACCACGAAGATCCCGCCCACGATCACCAGCAGGATCTCCTGTTTGGTCAGGACGGCGATGGTTCCCAGCGCCCCGCCCAGGGAGAGGGCGCCCACGTCACCCATGAACACTTCCGCCGGATAGGCGTTGTACCAGAGAAAACCGAGACCGGCCCCCACCATGGCCCCGCACACCACGGCCAGTTCTCCGGCGCCCGGAACCCTGGGGACCTGCAGGTAGGCCGAAAGGGTAGCGTGACCGGCGATATAGCTGAACAGCATGTAGGTGGCGGCGTTGATCGCCACCGGACCGATGGCCAGCCCGTCCAGGCCGTCCGTCAGGTTGACGGCGTTACAGGCGCCCACGATCACCAGGGTTACGAAGGGGACATACCAGAACCAGAGGTCGGGATGGAAGTTCTTGAAAAACGGGACGTAGAGCTGTTCGTTGAAATCGGGCTTGATGAACAGGAATACGCCCACGGCGCCAGCCAGCAGGAACTCCCAGAACAGTCTCTGACGCGCCGAGAGCCCCTTCGGGTTTTTCTCCACCACCTTCCTGTAGTCGTCCACGAAGCCGATGATACCGTACCCGACGGTGATGAACAGTACGGTCCACACATAGAGATTGGTGAGATCGGCCCACAACAGGGTGGGAATGATGATGGCGGCCAGGATCATCACCCCGCCCATGGTGGGGGTGCCCTGCTTCTGCAGATGGGATTCGGGTCCGTCGGTGCGGATCACCTGCCGCGCCTTCAACCCCCCGAGGACCCGGATGACCCAGGGTCCCAGCACGAAGCAGACCAGCAGCGCCGTGATCATGGAATAAATGGTGCGGAACGTCAGATACTTGAAGATATTGAAGAGTTTGACGTCGCTCGCCAGTGGATAGAGAAGATGGTACAGCATGTAGTTTCCCCGTATATGCCGGGCAACCACCGTGGCTGCCCCGGTTGCTATGTCTGATTACCGAATGTTCCGACTCCGGATTCCCTCGGCAACCCTGTCCATGCGCATGCCGCGCGATCCCTTCACCAGAACGAAATCGCCCTCTCCGGCGCGCGCTTCTATGTCGGCCACAATCTCGGCGTGACCCGAGACGCGGACAACGTCGCTCCCGGCCATCCCGGCGGCAAGGGCGCCCTCCGCCGTATGGGCGGTGAGAGCGCCGTACAGGTAGAGACGGTCGGCAACCCGGGCCGCCTGGACGCCCAGGGCGCGGTGAAGCTCATTCTCCTCGTTCCCCAGCTCCAGCATGTCTCCCAGAGCCACGAAGGCCCGGCCACCCCCCTTGATGTCCGACAGAGTCGTCAGGGCCGCCTCCATGGAGGCGGGGTTGGCGTTGTAGCTGTCGTCGATCAGGATCAGGCCGCCATGCCGTTCCAACAGGAATCTCTTGTCAAAGGGGCGGAACAGCTCCAGGCCGCCACGGATCAGGCCGGGTTCGATTCCCAGGGCATGGGCGGCGGCGGCCGCTGCCAGGGCATTGTAGACCGAATGTTTTCCTAGGGAGCGAAGAAGGATCGGATAGCTCTTCCCGTCCAGGCGCAGCACGAATCGCTGCCCTTCCGCTGCCAGGGAGACGATGTCAGTCGCCCGCACATCGGCCTCACCCAGCCCGAAGGTAAGGCGCCTCACTCCGGCGGCGGAGGGCTGTCGCGAAATCAGGGGATCGTCCGCATTGATCACGGCGGTGCCGCCGGCTGGAAGACGCAGCAGCAGTTCACCCTTGGCCCTGGCCACCCCCGCCACGCTCTTCATGCTTTCCAGGTGGGCGGGAAAGGCGTTCAACACTATTCCGGTCCGGGGTGCGGCGATCTCGGCCAGGCGGTCGATCTCGCCCGGCTCGCTCATCCCCATTTCCAGGATGGCCCATTGGTGGCAGCGATCCAGCCTGAAGAGCATCTGCGGCACTCCGATCAGGTTGTTGAGGTTGCCCGCCGTCTTCAGCCCCGGACCGGTCTGTCCGAGAATGGTCGCCAGCATCTCCTTGGTGGTGGTCTTGCCGTTGCTGCCGGTAACGCCAACCACGGAGATGGGGAAACGGCGCCTGAAGCAGGCCGCCAGATCGCCCAGGGCACGGAGAGTATCCGCCACCCGGATGACGGTCACCCTGGATGCAACATCCGCCGGCAGGTCCTCGTCCGCCAGGACCACGGCAACTCCGTTGTCCGCCACCGGGCCTATGAAGTGGTGACCGTTGAAACGCTCGCCGCGCAGCGGCACGAACAGCTCCCCGGCCCGGACGGTGCGTGAATCCGTGGAAACCGCACTCACCTCGCCCCGGTAAGCGCCATATATGCTGCCGCCGGTTACGGCTGCTATTTCGGTTACGTCAAACATTGCTCATCCAGTTCCGCGAGGGCCAGCCCGGCTTCCTCGCGGTCATCAAAGTGGTGTCTGGTTGTGCCGACGATCTGGTAATCCTCATGTCCCTTGCCGGCCAGGAGCACGACGTCCCCCGGACGGGCCAGACGCACGGCCAGCCGGATCGCGTCGCGGCGGCTTTCCAGCATCACGAACCCTTTTTCAACAACAATCGAGGCATCCCTGCGGGACGCCTCGACGAACTCTTCCGCGGCATATTCCCTGATGCCCAGGGGTGCGATTCCGGCCCGGATCTGCTCCATGATCGCGCGGGGTTCCTCGGTTCTGGGGTTGTCGGAAGTAACGATGGCAAGGTCGCTCATGCCCGCGGCCACGCTTCCCATGATGGGGCGTTTACCCTGATCGCGGTCACCGCCGCAGCCGAACAGGGTGATGATGCGGTTCGGCTCCAGTTCCCGCAGGGTGGTCAGCACGTTCTGTAGCGCGTCACCAGTATGGGCGTAATCAACCAGCAGGGTGAATCCCCGCCCGGTGTCCACCCGTTCCATCCTTCCCGGAACGGTGGCGTGCTTTTCGATACCGGCTTTTATGGCTTCAAGAGGCAGTTCGAGGGCAATTCCGGCCGAGGCCGCGGCCAGAATGTTGGAGAGGTTGAACCTGCCGAGCAGAGGTGAGGAAAAACCGATTGAACCCTTAGGGGTAACCAGAATACCACGAATGCCGTGAATTGTCAGGGAAACTTTGTCGGCTTTCACGTCCTCCCCATGCCGGATACCGTATCGGATGACCGGGCAGGCCGCCTCCGCGGCCACGACCGCTCCCCGCTCGTCATCCATGTTAATGGCGGCGCAACGTCTCGGCTTGACGGATGTGGGACGGAGCAGTTCGGAGAAGAGCCTCAGTTTGGCCTGCAGGTAGCTCTCCATGGTGGTGTGGTAATCCAGATGGTCACGGGTCAGGTTGCTGAAAATACCGACGTCGAAGTGGCATCCGTCCACCCTTCTCTGTTCCAGGCTATGGGAGGAGACCTCCATCACGAACGCCCTGGCGCCCGCGTCGGCCAGCCGCCGGAGGGCCGCCTGCAGCTCGGTCGATTCCGGCGTGGTGTGGGAGGCCGAGATGGTCGTATCTTCGAAACGGTAGCTGATCGTACCCAGCACCGCGGCAGGGAGCCCGGCAGCCCGGAGGATACCCTCGATCAGGTAGGTGGTGGTGGTCTTGCCGTTGGTTCCCGTGATACCGATCAGGGGCAGGGCCGCCGTGGGATTGCCGTAGAATTCCGAGGCCATGCGCGCCATGGCGCCCCGTCCGTCACCGACCCTGACCCAGGTTGCGCCCGCCGGGGCGGATTCGGGATCCTCGAGGACGATTGCCGCGGCACCCGCCTCCACGGCGGAAGCGATGAACCGGTGGCCATCGGCGGCGGCGCCGCGCAGCGCGAAAAAGAGGGCGCCGGGAACAACCCTGCGCGAATCGCAGGTTACCGCGGTGATCTCGATCGCCGTCTCTCCGTGGAGTTCATACTCTTCAAGCACATTCAGCAATTGATTCAACTTCATACTGTCTCCACGGGGATATGTAATCTTCGCTGGATAATATGCTTCCGAAAAATGCCGTCTTACGCGAAGCCGCGAAGAACGCGAAGGCAAATCAAGCCATTCACCTAACCGGTGAGAAGATCTTGTTCTGCATCTATTTGAATTTATTTGCGTCTTCGCGAGATCTAATGCCGTTTCCAGGCACGCGTCAACTGGTCATGCCGAGGGGGCGAATCTGACCCAGACCTCGTCCGACCCTCTGATGGCCTGACCGGGAGCCGGATGCTGTTCCATGGCGCGACCGCTTCCCATCAGCCTGATATTGATGTTCCGCTTTTCCATGACCTGCATGACGCGGCGCATGCTCATGCCGCGGAAATCAGGCATGGTCTCGCCTCCCGCCGGAACGTCCACCCCCTCACCCTCGGCCATGGATTCCTGGGTCGCGGCCGGAGCCGTTCCGGTTTCCGCGTTCTTCGCCTTCCTGAGCGTTCCGTTGTGCGGCGCGATTTTCAGATAGGCCAGGGCGTTGAGGGCAATGCCGTGGAAAACGGGGGCTGCGACCACCCCGCCGTAGGGGCTCGTTTTCGGCTCATCGATGACCACCAGAATGGTGAGCCTGGGTCTGTCCGCCGGGACGAAACCGATGAACGAGCCGGTGCGTTTGGAAGCGGAGTAGCGGTGGCTCACCGGATCGGCCTTCTGGGCCGTGCCGGTCTTGCCAGCCACCCGGTACCCGTCAACGGCGGCATTGGTCCCGGTCCCTCCCGGAGCAGTGACCCCCTCCATCATCCTGGTCACCTTCAGCGCCGTATCGGGCGAAATCACCCGCCGCAACGCCTGGGGCTCGATCTTTCGGGCCACATTGCCGTTGTCGTCGAGAATACGCTCCACGACATAGGGTTTCATCAGAGTTCCACCATTGGCAATGGCGGAAATGGCCGTCGCCAGCTGCACGGCCGATGTCGTTATCCCCTGGCCGAAGGAGATGGTCGCCAGATCGACGCCGTACCAGCGCTGGTTGCTGCGCATATTGCCGGGAGATTCTCCGGGAAGATCAATGCCGGTCCGTTCGCCGAAACCGAACTTGCGCAGATAGCGCGCAAGACGGTCGTCCCCCAGCTTGAAGCCGATCTTGGCGGCGCCGATATTGCTGGAGTACTTGAGGATGTCGGAGACGGAGAGGCGGCCGTAGCTGTGGGTGTCGTGGATGGTATGTCCGGCAAACGAGTAACTCCCGTTTTCGCAGTTGAAGGCGTCGGTCGGCCTGACGAGCCTCTCCTCCAGAGCCGCGGCAATCAGGAAGGTCTTGAACGTGGAACCGGGCTCGAAGCTGTCGGCAACCGCCCGATTGCGCAATTCGTTCTGGGAGTAGCGGAAGTAGGAGTTGGGGTTGAACGTCGGGTAATTGGCCATGGCCAGGATTTTTCCGGTATCAGGTTCCATGACCAGGGCAGTGCCGTGCCTGGCGCCGCTTGAAGTTACCGCCTTGCTCAACTCCCTTTCGGTAATGTACTGGATGTTCTTGTCCAGGGTCAGGATAACGTTCTTGCCGGGAGATGAGCTCCTGACCAGTTCCGCCTTCGGGGCGATGTCCCGTCCCAGGGCGTCCCGTTCGGTCACCAGATAGCCGGTATTGCCCAGAATGACCGAATCATACTTCAGTTCAACGCCATCCAGACCGGAGGGATCGATACCGGTAAAACCGATCACATGGGCCGCCACTTCCGAGTTGGGGTAGAAACGTTTCGACTCCGGGGCAAAACCGATCCCCTTCAGTTTCAGGTTCCTGATCCTCTCGGCCTTCTCCGGCGGCAGCCGGCGCACCAGCCAGGTAAAATTCTTCGCGGCTTTGATCTTCCTGGCGATTTCCTGGGCGGGCATTTCGAGGAAGGGGGCCAGAACGGCCGCCGTGCCGTCAATATCCTCAATATTGCGATGTTCGGCATAGCAGGAGTACATCTCGACGGAAACGGCCAGGTTGTTGCCGTTGCAGTCCATGATGGCGCCGCGCGCCGGGATGAGCGGCACGGCGTGCTGGTGCTGGCGCTCCGCCAACCTGACCATATCCTCATGCTGCAGGATCTGTTTCCTGAAAGCCTGGCCGCTGACCGCCATGAACAACAGGCCGAAGAGGACCCCGACGATTACGATCCGGGTTCGGGCCCATTTTTCACGCTCATCGCTCATTTGACGATTATCACCTGCTGTTCGGTCGGCAGGGCCATTCCCAGCTCATCCTTGGCGATCGCCTCGATGCGGGCCGGCGTCCTGAGGGAGGCAACCTCCAGCTTTAGCCGCTTCTGTTCCTGTTCGGCTTCCTTGAACTGGCGATTGGCATCGGCTATCTGCAGGTTCAGATCGACCAGCTTGAAACGGGACCAGACATGAAACACCGAAACGACGGTGAGAAGTATCATGCAGATCATGAGGAACCTGAACATGTCAAGCCGCTGGACGGACAGCCGGGAACCGCCGAAAGCGGTCGGGGCCGCAACCTTGCCGTATTCGATCTTTGCCTGCGCCATTGCCGGTCTCCTTGCAGATATAACCAGTTCTCGAATCTTCATCACAGCCTTTCCACCGCCCGCAGCTTTGCGCCGCGCGCGCGCGGATTCCCCGAAACCTCTTCATCTCCCGCCATGACCGGCCTTCCCGTCAGGATCCTGACCCTCGGTTTTTTCCCGCAGACACAGACGGGAAGATTGCGGGGGCAGGTACAGCCGGTGGCGTATTCCCGGAAAACGTTCTTGACGATCCGGTCTTCAAGGGAATGGAACGAGATCACCACCCCCCGGCCGCCCGGCTTGAGATGATCCAGCATCCCCCTGAGACCCTGTTCCAGGCTCTCCAGCTCATGATTGACCGCGACGCGCAGCGCCTGGAAGGTGCGGGTGGCCGGATGCAGGCGTTCTTCCCACTTTGCCCTGGGAATGGCGCCCCTGATGATGTCCACCAGCCTGAAAGTAGTCTCGATGGGAGCTTCGGAACGGGCTCTGACGATGAAGGCCGCCACCCGCTTCGCCCACCGTTCCTCACCGTACTCGCGTATGATCCGTTCCAGCTCCCGTTCGGGCAGGGAGTTCACCAGATCGGCCGCCGTTGCTCCTGAACCGGAGTCCATGCGCATATCCAGGGCCGCGTCCCGCTGAAAGCTGAAGCCGCGCCGGCCGCTGTCCAGCTGGTGGGAAGAGACCCCCAGATCGAGAACGAAACCGTCAATCCCGTCCACGCCGAGGGAGTCCAGGTGACCGGCAACTCCCGCAAAATCTCCGTGAACCAGCCTGACGCTTTCCATGAAGCATGACAGCGTCTCGGCCGCGGCAGCCAGGGCCTCCCGGTCACGGTCGAAACCGATCAGGGTTCCGCCTCCCGGCACGCACCGTTCGGCGATCAGCTTCGAATGACCGCCCCCGCCAACCGTGCCGTCCAGATAAGACCCGCCCGGTCTGGGGTCGAGAAACCGGATCACTTCACCCGGCATGACGGAGACATGAGTGAAACCGCTCATCTAGAAGCCGATCGCGGTCAAATCCTCAGGAAGATTCCGCTCATCCTGCTCGTTGACCCTCTCATAGGTGTCCCTGCTCCAGATGTCGAAGCGTCTGTCCATGCCCACGAACCAGATTTCGCGCTCCAGCCCGGCATGGTTGCGCAGTGACGGCGGAATCAGCACCCGGCCCAGCTTGTCGGTCGCGCATTCCTCGGCCGGATTCAGGAACTGGCGCTTGATGCTGTCCAACTGCAACGAGGTGTACTTCCCCCCGTTGGCCAGGGCCTTGCGTTTGATTTCGGACCAGACACTTGACGGATAGACGGAGAGCCCCCGGGCATACTGGCCATCACCAAGCCTTATGGGCTGCGCCTTGGTAATGACAAAACGCTCGTCTCCAAAGGAGCTGGCCAGGGCCTCCCGGAACTTGGCCGGGATGCAGGTTCGCCCCTTGGCGTCAATGGAACTGGGACATTCTCCACCGAATACGGCGTCTTGATCGGACACTTTTCCACCATTTTCCACTTTATTCCACCGTGCAAAAAAATATAGCGGTGGCCCAGGCGCCTGTCAAGACAAAAACATGGTTTATTTAAGTTTTTTCCCATAAAAAAAGCCTCCCACGATAACGGGAAGGCCGGTGATTCCTCGGTACGGCGCCAGGCTATTTTTTTCTTCGCTCCGCCAGAGAAACGACCTTGGAATTTCCCCCCTCCTGGCGCTGACCCTGGGTCTCTTCATCTTCTTTCCGTTCCTGACTGGAAACGCCCTCCTGCGCCGGGCAGACAACCGGCTCCAGCCGTATGGGGGTTCCCCCCATGGTGAAATCCGCGCCGTCGAGCTGGTACTCGTCCAGTATCCAGGTAAAAACCTGCAACGGAAAGGTGAACACCAGCAGGCGAATCTGCCACCACCCCGGCTTCTCGTCGGGAGTGATGGCTTCGATACGGGCGTAAAAACCGGGTTTTTTATCCACATGAACCAGGACAACGTCGTTGACTGTTACCATTTTTCACCCTCAGGTTTGTTGATTCCATTTCGCATTCAAAATGGTATGCATTATTCGTAGAGACGCGCCGCTGGCGCGTCTCTAGATGCGTATCAACTCGAATGCAATCCATAATCAGAAGAATATCAAGAAAAAATTGGCTGAAGCAGTCCGTAAGCCGGGTTCTGTTCCCTGAAAGGGTTACCCCCCGCAGGGTGACGGCCATTCATCTGGGTCTGCCGTTACCGGCAGCCTCGAGCGATCAACCCGGAGGCACGGGCGGGCCGCCCTTGACGCCTCCCTATTAGATCTTGCTCCCGATGGGGTTTACCTGGCATCCATCGTCGCCGACGGACCCGGTGAGCTCTTACCTCACCCTTTCACCCTTACCTGCGCTTGACAGGCGGACTTCTCTCTGTGGCACTATCCCTGGGGTCACCCCCGCTGGACGTTATCCAGCATCGCGCCCTGTGGAGCCCGGACTTTCCTCCCCCGACGTATCGGCGGCGGCCATCTGTCCTGCTTCAACCAAACCTGGATGGAATTATTCCGGCTGCCCCTGATTAAGTTTCAGGATCAGCACCCTCTGGCAGTGCGGGCAGCTGATCAGCTGATCCGCGCGGTAGAGGGTGTTGTAGAGCTGGGGCGGAAGATTCATGTTGCATCCGAGACAGTAACCGTCGCGCGCAAAGGCAACGGCTTGGCCGTGCCGCTGCTGGCGGAGAAGGGTATAACGCTTGATCAGGGAAGCCGGCAGTTCCCCGGCAATCTCTTCACGACGGGTGCTGTCCACATCGATATTCTGCTGAATGCCATCGATCTCAGCCTGTTTCTGATCCCGATTCTGAGCGGAATTCTGCTCCAGTTCCGAAAAGGAACCGGACTTTTCGGCGATCGCGGCATTGAGTTCCTCAATCTGACCGCTCTTCTGAAGGATCTGTTCCTCAAGCTCGGCAACCTGCTTGCGGGCGGCGGTAATCTCGCGCCCGACGGCCTGGAACTCCTTGTTGGTCTTGATCTCCTTCATGTTGGTCTCGGAACGTCTTATGTTTTCCTGCTCGGAAGCGAGACTGTTTTCCAGTTCGAGCTTTTCCCGCTCCAGCTGGGCAACCTGCGCATTCAGTTCAGCCAGCGCTTCGCGGGCGACGCCGAGTCCCTCCTCGATTGCGCTGATCTCGTCATTCAGCCCGTCCTGGCTTTTTTTCAGCGCATCGATATGAAAATCGATCTCCTGCAGTTGCTCCAGCATCTCTAGTCTTTTTTTCAAAGCAGCATCCTCCCGGTACCAAGAAAATAATGACAAACGTCAGTAAGTCTGAGTTGAATATCTGAACGGGTCGGCCTCCACACGGCACGCCACGACCCCGCACCCTCCATAGCCCGCCATATGGAGCATCCGGCGCAGCCGCTCCGTCACAGCATCCACCATGATTATCTCGGTGGAGAAATGACCGGCGTCAATCAGCGCAATGCCGAGCTCCTCCGCCTCCCTCGCCTCATGGAACTTGACGTCACCCGTAACCAGCGCATCGGCGCCCGCCCGGACGGCGACCCGCAGCAGCGAGGCGCCGCTCCCGCCGCAGACCGCCACCCTGCTCAACCGGGAATCGGGATCCCCCACGAAGCGCACCCCCGGGGCGGCGAGGCTGCCGCGCAAACCCGCGGCAAAGGCCGACAGCGAAACAGGTTCGGACAAACGGCCGATACGGCCCAACCCGAACCTGCGACCCTCGTTCAGCAGCGGATAGATGTCAAAAGCCGGCTCCTCGTAGGGATGGGCGGCAACGAGAGTCTTGATGGCACGCGGCAAAACGCTTCGTTCAATGAGAAGCTCAAGCCTGTATTCCGCAACCTGCTCCCTGGTTCCCACCGATCCGATGAACGGATTGGCGCCGTCCAGCGGGGTAAAGGTTCCCACGCCGGCCGCGGAAAAGGAACAGTCGATGTAGGCGCCAAGCGCCTCGGCATGGGGAAGCAGAGCCGAACGCACCTGCTCCAGCCGTTCCTCCGGCACAAAGACCACGAGCTTGGCCAATTCATCCCTGGCAGTCACCTGAAGGGGTTCACAGCCCGACAGGCCGACGCGCTCCGCCAGCAGGTCATTCAGACCGCCATCGGCGCAGTCGTAATTGGTGTGCATGCTGACAATGGAAAGGCCGCCCCTGATGGCGGTGAACAGCGAGGCTCCTTCCGGAGTGGCGGCTGATATGGATTTCCGGGGGGTGAAGATAAGGGGGTGATGGGTAATGAGCAGGTTACAGCCAGAATCCAGTGCGGATTTGATAACGGCGGGGGTGGCATCCAGGGCAACCATGATACTGGAGACCGTATCCGTCGGGTCTCCCACCTGGAGACCCGGGTTATCCCAGGATTCCGCCAGACCCGGTGGCGCTATTTTGGCAATAATTCCAAGTATGTCCGAAAGCTTTGCTTTTTTCATTCCGTACAAAGAAAAAGAGTGCAACCTCTCGGTGTGCACTCTTCTCGATATGATAGCATGGGTCGCCCCGTTTGTAGTGTTGCCGGCATCCGGCGCATCTTCCTTGTATTGATATGAAATGGTGGGCCCACCAGGATTCGAACCTGGGACCAACCGGTTATGAGCCGGTGGCTCTAGCCAACTGAGCTATAGGCCCGCGGGAGTCAGTTATCATATTAAACTTGGCCATCGCTGTCAACCATTTTTCAGGGGCTTTTCCCATTTTATTAAAATGGGGCCAACGGCAAAACAGACCTATGCCCTGGAAATGAAACGCGCATCGCGGGTATCCACCCTGACCCGCTCACCCGCCTCAAGGTATGGTGGCACCTGCAGCCTGAGGCCGGTCTCAAGTACGGCCTCCTTGGTCTGGGCAGTGGCGGTTGCGTTCTTCAGGACCGGCGCCGTCTCGGTGATGGCCAGTTCCACGGTCAAGGGCAACTCCACGCTCACCAGACGCCCCTCGAAGAGACCCAGGGTCACTTCGGCCCCCTCCAGCAGGAAGGGGGCCAACACCTCGAAACTCCCCTCTTCCATCTCAAACTGCTCGTAGGTATCCAGGTCCATGAAGACGCCGCTGCCGGCGCTGGCGTACAGAAACTGCCCCTTGTGGCGTTCAAAATCGGCCTCATCCACCTTGTCGCCGGAGCGGAAGGTCTTCTCCAGGGTCTGGCCGGTGATGAGGTTGCGGTACTTGGTCCTGACCATGGTATTGGCGCCGCGGGCCGTGGGGGACTGGGTCGTGACGTCCACGATCAGACAGGGTGCGCCATCAAGCTGGATAACGAGATTTTTTTTGAAATCGGAAGTACTGAGCATCATAATCCTCATGTAATATGTTGATTTTTTTGAAATCCAACGATTGTAGAGACGCATTGCGATGCGTCTCTACGGCACAACCAGAGCCATGGCTTACTTCCTGCGGTATTCGGCGGTTGGCCAGAAGGGGATGCCGCCGCGGGGGGTGAATTCTCCCCGCACGGTCAGCCACACCGGAGAGAGCAGCCTGACCAGATCGTTGCAGATGCGGTTGACGCTGGCCTCGTGAAATTCGCCGTGCATGCGGAATGACCCCAGGTACAGCTTCAGGCTCTTGCTCTCCACGCAGAGCAGGTCCGGCTGGTAATCGATCACGATCCTGGCGAAATCCGGCTGGCCGGTCATGGGGCAGAGGCAGGTGAATTCGGGACACTCGATATGCAGGGTCCCCACCGCTCCCGCGGGGTTCATGTCGGCCTGGGCAAACGGGCTGGGAAAGGACTCCAGCAGCGAGGCGTCGGGCCTGTCGTAGCGATAGACCGTCGATCCGGCGCCGAGCGATTTGAGGTTCTTGTGCAGCGACATGGTGTACTCCCTCATGATCAATGAAAGAATTGCGATACCACAGCCTTCAAGAGCTTGGCAACCATTATTTTTACCGGGGGCATGGGTCACGGGAGCCCGGGAACAGCCCCGGCCGGGCCGTTTTCCGGCGTTCCCGAATCCGCGGCCAGGGCTCTCACGTCAGGTCGATCTCCACATCCCCGGAATCCGCGAAATCAACGGAAATCCGGCGCCAGGAGGCTTCCACCCTCAGAAATGCGTCCACCACATCGGGATCGAACTGCGCGCCCCTGCCATTGCTGATTATCCGCACCGCTTCATCGTGGGAAACCGGTTCCTTGTAAACCCTGCGGGAAACCAGGGCATCGTAGACATCGGCCACCGACATGAGGCGGGCGGTCCAGGGTATGCGGTCTCCGCTCAGACCTTCGGGATACCCCTTGCCGTCCCAGCGTTCATGGTGGGAATAGGCGATATCCTTGGCGTAACCGAGGAGTTCATCACTGAAATCGCCGGCCCGCAACTCGGCCCTGGCCAGGGCGTTTCTCCCGTGGAGAGCGTGTTTCTTGACCGCCTCGTACTCCTCCGGTGTGAAACGCGCCGGCTTGCGGAGCAGCTTGTCGTCGATACCCACCTTGCCGATATCGTGCAGCACCGCCAGCTTTGAAACCAGTTCGATCGTCTCGGGGTCCAGCATCGGCCTGAAGCGGGGGTGACCGGCTATCTCCAGGCACAAGGCCCGCAGATAGCGCTGCGTACGCATGATATGGCCGCCGGTTTCGGTGTCCCTGATCTCGGCCAGAGCCGCCATGGAGGTCATGATGAAGTCCCTGGCCTTTGCCAGATCACGAGACTGGTGCAGCGCCTTCTTCTCCACATGGAACAGGCGCGCCAGGGTCAGGACGGAAAAAACCGAGAACATGACCAGCAGGGGGAAGACCGGAGAGAGGAACAGACCACCGGAGTGGAACAGCCAGGCCGCCCCCAGCCAGCTTCCGAAGGCCGCGACAGCCAGCAGCAGGGCCGCCGGAACGATTGGCAGGGCAACGGAGACGAAGGTTGCGGCAAGTCCCGATATCAGCGCCGCAACCGGACGGTACCCCCATGGCGCCGGCCGGGCGAAATCGTTGTTCAGGAGGTTGTCCGCCGCGACGGCGTGGATCTGGACACCGGACAGCAGCCTGTCCAGCGGGGTTGAGACCAGATCCCCCATGCCGGTTGCCGTGGCGCCCAGCAGCACCAGCCGCCCCCTCAGCGCGTCGCGAGCCAGGCTGCCGTCCAGCAGGAATGAGGCTGAAACGGGTTTCGCGGCGGCATGCCGATTCCGGTACCGGAGCAGGAGCCGGCCACGGTCATCAAGCGGAACCCGGCGCTCCCCGATTTTCAGGACCAGGTCTCCCCACCAGGATTTCTCCAGGAGGACGGGCGGCGAACCGAGCGACCTCAGCACCGTTGCCAGGGAGAGGCTGGGGCAGACACTTTTCCCCTGTCCCATGATCATGGGCATCCTGCGTAAAATACCGTCCCGTTCCCTGGCGCCGTTCAGAAAACCGGAAGCGTCGGCGCTTTGCCGGAACTGGGGCAGGCTGGCGACGGAGCCGGTTGCCTGCCACAGGTTCTCCGCCGGATCTCCCTGAGCTCCGCCGCTCCGAAAGACGAGGTTAAGCGGAGAGAGTACGCCATCCACGATGCCGCTGGAGGGAGGCTGGCCAAAGGTCAGCTCGTAACCGAGCACGAAGGGGCCGCCGGACAGAGCCCCTGCCAGCGCACGATCACCCTCCGACAGGCGCGGGCCGGCAGCGGAACCCCGCCCTGTTCCGTAAACAGTCTCCGCTTCGGCAAAAAGGACGTCGATTCCCACGGCTGCCGGCCTCTGCTCCGCGATCCGCGACATCAGGCGGGCCATAAGCGCCCTGGGCCAGGGCCAGCGCCCATGGCGGGCCAGAGAGACATCGTCCAGCGCAACCACGATGGGGGCATGCCCAGGCGCGGACGAATCCTCAGCGGCCAGGCCGTCAAAAAAACGGCCGTCCAGATATTCAAAGAAAGACAGATGGCAGAGGGAGAGGAGGGCGAGGCCAAGCGTCAGGACAGCTCCGCAAGCCGCCAGCAGTTTCCTGCCGCCTGCGGACAACTGGGTTCCATGTTTGGACCTCGACTGGGGCACATCGGTATCCTCGGGTGGGTGTCGCCGGGCCTGCCCGGTGCGGACCGCCTAGCGAATGGTGACCTCTATCCGCCGGTTGCGCGGTTCCGGGGTGTTGTCGGGAGTCCTGACCAGGGGGTTGGATTCGCCGTGGGAGGTGGTCTCCACCAGCGCCGGTTTGGCTCCGAGCAGCGTCAGCTGGGCGGTGATGGAGTTTGCCCGCAGCAATCCCAACTGGTAGTTGTTCCTGGGAGAGCCGACCGTATCGGTGTGTCCCACCACCGACAGCTCCGCCGGCTGCCGTTCATTAACCGCCTTGAGAATCTCGGGAAGCATCCGTTTGGAGGCGGGCGTCAGTCTGGCCGTGTTGGTTTCGAAATAGAGGATGTAATTTACCGGCTTCGGCGGCATGGCATCCAGCGCCGAACCGACCACGGCCCTGGCTTCGGCCGCGTCCCGGACCACTGGAATTGTGGGCGCGGATCCGGCGCCCGATATCTCGGTCGACTGCCAGGACTGGTTCAGGAGCTGTGACCCATGGGAGTTGGAGACCAGCACCTCGCCGGAAGCCTTGCCATCCTCCGGCAGCAGAACGACATAATTCCTCTGGCCGGAGCAGCCGGACAAGAGTCCCGCAACGGCGGAACAGACGAGAAACGCCACGCTGTAACCGGATGGAAATCTCATGGCTCGACCCTTACGGCGAGATAGGTCCCCCTGACTCCCAGCGTGGCCGCCGGAGTCTCCAGCCTCACGGCGCCGGGAGCAAGTTTCGCCACTTTTCCGGACAGGTACGCCATCACGCCGCGCGCAAATTTCAGAACCATGCCCAGCTTCTGTTCGGCCGGACTGTAGTCGAACCGTTCCAGGCGGATTTCCGACGACGGCCCGAGGGAGAGGGTCGTATCGTCCCTCAGAATGACACCCAGCCGGCCGCCGGCGCCAGTTGAGAGCACATCCCCCTGGAAAAGGGGATTTCCGGGCCGGGCCTCCAGACGATGCTTCCCACGAAGGATGGCGGCATCGCCGCCGGCAACCTTCACGAGGCCGATCACGCGTTCGACGTTTTCAGCCCGGACCGTCGCCGCCGCCAGCAGAAGACACAGAACGAGAACGAGATTACGCATCACACGCCTCCGATCCGGCAACCATACCATTAAAATGTCACATGAACAACCGGCCATGTGAGAGGAACGTCAGCCAGAAGGGGCAAAACAGGCGTGATAGGCTTCCAGGGCGGCGGGAAAAGGCCTGAGCGCCCTTTCGAAAATGCCCAGAGAGAATGCGATGGCCAGACCGTAGTTGGTTACGGGTACGCCCGCCTGCCGGCAACGCAGGATCCGGGAGAGAACCTCGCGCCGGTTGACCATGCAGGCGCCGCAGTGGATCACCAGGCTGTAGGGAGTCAGATCAGCCGGGAAATCATGCCCCTGGACATGGGTGAACTCCAGCTGGCCGCCCACGTACTGGCGCAACCAGCGGGGGATCTTGACCCGTCCGATGTCCTCGCCGATGGGGTGGTGGGTGCAGGATTCGCACACCAGAATCCTGTCGCCGGAACGGAGCCGGTCGATAGCGCCGGCGCCCCGGACAAACTCCGCCAGATCCCCCTTGAAGCGGGCGAAGAGGATGGAAAAGGAGGTCATGGGAATACTGTCCGGCGTATCTCCCCCCACCTTGAGAAAG
Organism: uncultured Pelobacter sp.; assembly: GCA_964601865.1. Classification (GTDB taxonomy): domain Bacteria; phylum Desulfobacterota; class Desulfuromonadia; order Geobacterales; family Pseudopelobacteraceae; genus Pseudopelobacter. The sequence goes on from CAZRPI010000007.1 coordinate 28,193, forward strand.
GCCTGGGAATCGGTTACGACGAGGGAGGGCGGACGTTTCAGGCGGTCGAGGGCGTCGCGCAGTTCCCGTTCCTTGACCACCATGCAGTAGGCGTCGTTGTCCAGGATGTCCCGGATGGTCTGGACCTGGGGCATGATCAGGCGTCCCCTGGGCGCCTCCTTGTCGATGGGGACCACCAGGACGGCAAGTTCTCCGGGCGGGATCAGATCGCCCGCAATGGTGGGAGTGTTGATGAACTCCTCGGGCGCGTTCCGCACCAGCGCCTCCCGCAGCCCGGCAATCCCCGTGCCCAGGCTGGCTGATGTCTGGATGCAGGTGAGGCCGGACTCCCTGAGTCCGGCAACCGTTTCCCCATCGGGCGCGGCGACATCCGCCTTGTTGAAGACGACAACCACCGGTACCCCGCGGTTCCTGAGTTCATCCAGGATCGTCTCCTCGAACGCCCCCCAGTCACCCGCGGCGGCAACGATGATCCCCATGTCGGCCCGGTCGAAAATACGCCGGGTGCGCTCCGCCCGCATCTCCCCGAGAGCGCCCGTGTCGTCCACCCCGGCCGTATCGATGAAGAGGACCGGCCCGATGGGGAGCAGTTCCATCGGCTTCTCCACCGGATCGGTGGTCGTTCCGGCCACAGCGGAGACGATGGATACTTCCTGCCTTGTCAGGGCGTTCAGAAGCGACGATTTGCCCACGTTCCGGCGGCCGAACAGTCCGATGTGGAGACGCACCCCACGGGGAGAACTCTTCACAGCCGCCTCCCGTCCGTAGTCGAAGATGAACCGAGACGCATGACGCTCTCCGCAGAGATGAGCTCATCGAACTCACCGGCGGTCAGGAGACCGCGTTCCAGAACGATGGAACGGATGGCGCGCCCGGAATTCCCGGCCTCCAGGGCGATATCCTGGGCGGCCTGATAACCGATCGCATCCACCAGTGCGGTCAGGGTTGCCGTTGAGGTCTCCACATGGCGGCCGCACCGCTCCCCGTCCGCCTCCATGCCGGCAACGCAGAGACGGCTGAAGCTCGAACAGGCGTTAGCCAGCAGGTCCAGGCTGGAGAGCAGCGCATCGGCGATCAGGGGGAGGAAGGCGTTCAACTCCAGGCTCCCCATGGAGCAGGCGGAAGCTATGGCCTGGTCGTTGGCCATGACGGCCATGGCTGCCTGGGATACGGCCTCGGGAATGACCGGATTGACCTTGCCCGGCATGACGGATGAACCGGCCTGGAGCCGCGGCAGCCGGATCTCGCCCAGGCCGGCGTCCGGCCCGGAGGAGAGCAGGCGGATGTCCGTGGCCACCTTGAGCAGGTTGCTGGCGCAGGCCTTCAGGATGCCGCTCACCTCGACGAACAGATCGCAGTTCTGGGTGGCCTCCACCAGATTCTCGGCCCGGGCCAGACCCAGACCGGTGACGGCGCGGAGTTCATCCACCACCCGGAAGATGTAGCGCCGCGGGGCGGCCAGGCCGGTGCCGACAGCGGTGCCTCCCAGGTTCACGACCCGCAGGCGCTCCTCGCACTTGTATATCCGCCAGCGGTCGCGGCCGAACGCCTCGGCGTAGGCCCCCATCTCCCTGCCCAGCGTGGTGAGGACGGCGTCCTGGAACTGGGTCCGTCCGACCTTGACGATGGAGGCGAACGACTTTTCCCTGTTCTGGAACTCCTCCTGCAGCCGTACCACCTCCCCCTCCAGACCCCTGAGCAGGTTGATGGCGGCGATCCTCAGCGCCGTGGGATAGGTGTCGTTGGTGGACTGGTGGAGGTTCAGGTCTTCCAGGGGACTCACCGTTCCGTAGTCGCCCGGCGGCAGCCCCAGGATCCGCAGGGCGCGGTTGGCGAGGACTTCATTGACGTTCATGTTGGTGGAGGTTCCCGCGCCACCCTGCAGCGCATCCACCAGAATATGGGAATCCAGCTCTCCGGCCATCATCTCCGCGCAGGCCCGTTCGATGGCCGCGGCCTTGGCCCCGTCCCACCACCCCAGGGCATGGTTGGTCCGGGCGCAGGCGAGCTTGACCGCCCCGAAGGCGTGTACCAGCGCCCGGTGCACGGGTCGGCAGGCGATCCGGAAATTCTCCTCGCCACGCAAGGTATGGATGCCATACAGCGCATCCGCCGGGATCTGGCGCTCACCCAGCAGATCCTTCTCGATACGGTAGGTGGTCATCTCAGGATTCATCCTGGAAACGGTATTGGAATCAAACAAGAAAGCAATGGAACGCGGATCAAATCTGATTTATGCGGATCTGGGCGGATAATGCAAACAGAAAAATGAAATCTTTATCCGCGTCAATCCGCTTAATCCGTGTCATCCGCGTTCAATTAACTGACTTGCTCCTCAAAAATAACGGTCCCGGCTCAGCCCCTTCCTGATCTCGTCCAGCCTCCGGATCACTCCGGACCTGATATTGCCTTCCGGCAATGCGGCCAGTTCATCGTCGATCAGCCTCTCACCCAGGATCCTGGTCTCCGGAGAGGCGTAGTCAACCAGATACTCCTCCAGGGTCAGCAGCGCATTGGGGGTGCAGAACTCCTTGATGAAACCGGGGATGCTGAACTCCATGAAATGCTCGCCGGTCCTGCCGGAGCGGTAGCATGAGGTGCAGAAACTGGGGAGGTAGCCGTCCCTCATCAGTTCAGCCATGACCTCGTCAAGGGAACGCACGTCTCCCAGGAAAAACTGTTCCCGTTCCATGACCTGGGCGTCACCGGCCTCCGTATACCCCCCGATTTCGATGCGGCTGCCGGCGTCGATCTGTGAGACGCCGAAGGCCATGCACTGACGGCGAAGCTCGGCATTTTCCCGAGCCGTCAGAATCAGACCGGTATAAGGCACAGCCAGACGCAGAATCGCGATGATCCGTTTGAACTCATCGTCTCCCACCAGCATGTTCTCATCTATTGCGACTCCCGCCGCCGGTCTGAGGCGGGGAAAGCTGATGGTATGGGGACCGACGTTGTACCGCCGTTTCAGATGCAGGGAGTGGGAAACCAGGCCGAGAACCTCGAATCTCCAGTCGGCGAGGCCGAAGAGCACGCCAAGCCCCACGTCGTCGCAGCCGGCCTCGAATGCCCGGCACAGGCCGTCAAGACGGTAGAGGTAGTTGGATTTTCTGGTCCCTTTGGGATGGAGTCTGGCGTAGGTTTCGTGATGGTAGGTTTCGTGGAAGATCTGATAGGTGCCGATCCCGGCGGCCTTTACGGTCCTGTATCCCTCGATGTCCAGGGGCGCGGCGTTGATATTGACCCGCCTGATCTCGCCGTTTCCCAGTTTCGTGTCATAAACCGTCCCGACGCTTCTGGCGATGAACTCCGCGTCATAGGCCTGGTGCTCTCCGAAAACCAGGATCAGGCGTTTGTGCCCTTTGGCCTCCAGCGATTGGACCTGTTCGCGGATCTCACTTTCGGTCAGGGTGCGCCGGATGGCGGTGACATTGCTGCGCTTGAAGCCGCAGTACGCGCAGTTGTTGACGCATCTGTTGCCGATGTAGAGCGGCGCGAACAGGACGATCCGGTTGCCGTAGACCTGTTTCTTGAGTTCCCTGGCGGCACTGAAGATTTCCTCGATCAGTTCCGGCGAATCCGCCAGCAGCAGCACGGCCGTCTCCTCGACGGTCAGGGGCTCCTTGGCCATACTCTTGGCGATAATCTCCCGAACCTGAGCCGCATGGGGGCGTTTCCCGGTCAAAAGACCGAAGAGGCGCGCCTCGTCGATGAAATCAACCGCGCCGCTGGTAAGCTCCATGGATGGCATTTTGCTCATTCACAATCCCTCTCTCCCCGGCCCAGGTTCGGTGAATCCCCCCTACCCCTGCCGACGCTCCTGCCGATGGATTGGATCCGGCGGTTCATGCAGGAGTGGCATTCGGCTGCCGTCTCGTTCAAACAGGCCTTGTCCGGGTAGATCTCGTACAGGGTCCGGTATCTTGCCGGGGTCAGGTTGGGCATGACCACGTTCGCTCCCCGCTTCAGCCCCAGTTCACGGCCCGACGCCGTATTCAGGGTTGCGAGGGCGGTTGTGCTGGGTATGTTCGCCCCGGGGCAGGCCAGCCTCGTCAGGGCGATGACCTTGTAGGTCATCTCCTCGGAATTCGGGACCTGTTCATCCTCGACCGAGGGGAGAACCGCTCCCAGACTTCCCAGCGGGGTGGCGTGGTGCGGAATGTAGGGGCCCACTCCCACCATGTCCAGGTCGAGGGTGCGGAACATCTCGATGTCCCGGGCCAGATCGTCGTAGGTCTGGCCGGGAATGCCGATCATGATCCCGCTGCCGATCTCGTAGCCAATTTCCCGCAACCTGCCCAGCATCGCGATCCGGTCCGAGACGACGCCGGCTAGGGGCGGATGGATCAGATCGTACAACCGGCGATTGGAGGTCTCGAAACGCAGGAGATAACGATCCGCGCCCGCCTCTCTCCAGGCCTTTAATTCATCGTCGTTCCTCTCCCCCAGACTCAGGGTGACCGCCAGGCCGGTCTCGCCCTTGATGCGCCGGATCAGTCCGCCCAGCCACTCCCCGGTTATGCCGGGGTCCTCTCCGGCCTGCAGTACGACGGTTCCATAGCCGTAACCTACCGCATCCCCGACGCATGCCATGATCTCGTCATCCGTCATCCGGTAGCGCTCCAGATGCGTGTTGGCGGCGATTATGCCGCAGTAGCCGCATCTCCTGCGGCAGATATTGGATATCTCGATGAGTCCCCGCAGATGGACATCCGAACCCACGCTCTCCAGACGCGCGCGGTCGGCCATACGCCACAGTGCGGCGAGGTCGCTCTCGGCCGTGCAGCGCAGCCAGGCAAGGATATCCTCTCTATTAATGCTTTTCGTTGGCATGACGCCTGACCTTGAAATCGGCAGAATTACGCCCCTCAGGTGTTACTGATGAGCTTCTGCGCCTCCTGGTTGATCTCCGAGGTCATCTGGGACATTGCCTCGGTTGATTTGGTGACCTCCATGACCAGATCGGCAGTACTGGCGAAGTTGTTGGATGCGGCCTCCGTCTTTTCCAGGAATGACTGGAAGACCGTCTTGATCTCCTGGGAGTAGGGTTTTATCTTGGCCGCTTCCTGCCTGGAGGTCTCGGCCAGCGCCTTGACCTCGCTGGCAACAACGGCGAACCCCTTGCCCACGTCTCCCGCCCGCGCCGCCTCTATGGAGGCGTTCAGGGCAAGCAGATTCGTCTTGTCCGAAATATCCTCTATGGCGTTGGCGATGGGATCGAACTTCTCAGTTGTTTCGTAGGAGTCATGAACCTCCTTCAGCAACCGGACGAACTCCTCCTTCTGGTTCTGGAACATATCCAGCAGAGTGTTGGACATCCGGGCGATGGAGGAATTGGTCTCTTCCATATTGGTCAGGGCCTCGCTGACGTTCCGGGCAATGCCGATCTCGTTTTCATAGCGCTGCTCGATCGCCTCCTTAAGCTGCTCGATCTCCCTGTGCTCCTCTTTGATCACCTCTTCCTTGTAGTAGTGGCAATTCTCATACTTGTTCAGCTTGTTGAAGATGGCGGTCGCCATCCGTTCGCACTCGCCGTAGCCGCAGGAACTGCAGTTGAATATGTCCTTCTCGGAGTTCTTGCGCATCAGCCTGTACGTTTCCTGCAGTTCCTTCGCACTGGGCTTTCGGATCTGGTTGTTGTCCGACAGGTCGAGGTACGTTCTGGAGTAGAGTCCATTTTCCCAGTACTTGTCTATTATCCTGCTCAGGGCCTTGCGCGATCTCCCCTTGGCCATCGGTCCCTTCTTCTGGTAGCGGGTCTGCATCTCCTGGTTGCGGCTCTCGATCAGGGCCTCGATCTCGTCCGGGGACTTCTTCTGGTTCAGGGTGCCCGGTCCGCCGTTGCACCCCATCTCGCAGTTGAGGCAATCCACCAGAAGCGGAGCGATCCCCTTGGAAATGCTCTCGGGAAGCTTTCTCAGATAGTGGTAAATGGTGGGGACCCCCTCGATCTTCCGGGTCTTTACGGCTATCTCCGGTACTTCCCTCATGGCCGTCCTCAAAAGACCGCCCGGGGTGGAAAACAGCACCGCCCTCTCGGCCGGCGGATTATCGTAATCGGCGGCCGGATAATCCCTCAGGCTGCGTCTCTGCTCCCTGAAATACCTGTCAATGGCGATGTAGGTGACGTTGTAGTCCCCCAGCCCGGTTTCCTCAAACTCCCGCTTCTTGGCCAGGCAGGGTGATATGACCACCACCTTGTGATTCTGATATTCGGGATAAAAGCGCTTGATCATCTTTATGGTATGGAGCATGGGGCTGTCGGCCGGGGCCAGGTATTTCAGCAGTTCCGGTTTGTAGATCTCGATATAGGTAACGATGGCCGGACAGGGCTGGGAGATGACGGTGGTGGGTTTGTTGCTATTGATGTATTCCAGGTATGATTTTACGGTCAGTTCGGCCCCGAAGCTGACATCGAATACCCCCTTTACCCCCATCTGCTTCAGCCACCCGTTGAGGTTGAGATAAAGCCCGGGGAAATTGGCGGCGGCAGCCGGCGCCACTATGGCCACCATCCTCTCCCCCCCCCTCAGATCGCGCATGAAGGCGTCAAAATCATCCAGGGGGATTCGCGCCTCGTGGGTGCAGGCCGGAATGCAGTGCCCGCACGCGATGCACATATCCGGGTTGATGTTCACGAAATCGGCGCTCCCGTCGTTACAGTACTTTACGGGGCATGCGGATATGCACGCGTGGCAGTTCACGCACTTTTCACGATCCACCTCAATCAGCTTCGTCAGGCTCTTTTTCATTTTCCCGGTCTCCGATGGTATTCATATTTTCAGGTATCAGGGCAGCATGGGGGTCTGGATCAATTCTATATTAAAAATTACCTCCGACAAGTTCCAAAATCGATCAAACAGATCGGGAAGCCCAAATTCTCATTAAAACATAGCACAAGCCCGTGCGGTTTTGAATCATTAAAATCGCGTCCGGCAAAAAGTTTCCCCAACAGCGCTAAAACCGCCCGTATTTCCAATGCAAAACCCGGCGGACAGGTTTGCCGAAACGCCCCGACAGGCAGAGGACGGGCCGGATAGAAACTTTGAAGAGTGAACAAACATGCGCGACCGCCGCTATTTGTGATAGACTTTGAAAAGTTTCGTCCTTGATTTCACACGATTAAGATGGCATAAGATTGTGCCTGATTCATCGGCACAAATAAAATACACCAACAGGAGGGTAGCATGGGTTATTCGGCGGATTTTGAAAAGGCACTCCAGGTTGGGCGTCCCCCCACCATCAGCGCGCTCTTTCCCAATTCCAGGGCGCTGATCGTCAGCGGCAAGGTCATCGACAGGGCCATGCTGGCAAAAGGGAAAGCCATTGCGCTCGCAGCCAACGGCCGGAATTATTTCGTCATCCGCGGCGTTCTTAAAGCAGCCCAGCGCGCCAATTCCGCGGTCATCATAGAAATAGCCAAGTCGGAAGGGGGCCGGAGCGCCTACTGCGCCGTCAACTACTGGAACATGGCCCGCATCGTGGATGCGCTCTGCAATGAAATGGGAGTCACCGTGCCGGTTGCCATCCATGCCGACCACTACGGCATCAAGAACGAAAAGGACCTGGCTATCGCCAAAATTGAGGTCCCTTCCATGTTCGAGGCCGGCATCACCTCCATTGCCATCGACGCCTCCCATCTGCCGGACGACCAGAATCTGCTGGCCAATCTGGAGATCAACCCGTTCATCCCCGGCTGGGCCGGACTGGAGACCGAGGTCGGCGAAATCAAGGGCAAGGCCGGTCTATCCACCGTTCCGGAGGCAAGGTTCCTGATCCAGGGACTTAACGCCCACGGGATCTCCCCCGACTGGATCGCCCTCAACAACGGCACCACCCACGGACTGGAAGCCAGTGACGCCGGGATTCAGGTCGAACTGACCGCAGAAATCCACAATGCCATCAAGGATTACAAACTAAGCGGCGCCCAGCACGGCACCTCCGGCAACAGCTCCGAGAGACTGCGCGAGATCGCCCAGAAGACGGCCACCACCAAGGCCAATGTGGCCACCGCCCTGCAGATGATCTCCTGGGGGCTGGAGGTCAACGACTACGGCAACGCCCAGCTGGACGCCGACGGCAACTTCATCAAGATCAAGGGCGAGGGAATGACCGAGGAGATATGGGCGGAGATGGTGGCATACGCCGATTCCAAGGGGTGGAAAAAAGGGGATTACAAAAGCATCAACCTCCCCTTTGAAAACAAGCTGCTGGCCCAGCCGCGCGAAATCAGGGAGCGCATGGCCAGACGGGTGGAAGAATTCGCCTACAGGATGATGGTTGATGTGTTCAACGCCAGAAACACGGCTCCTCTGGCCATCGAGGCCGTCCTCACAGCCGGTTCCCATGATGTGGGGCCAAAGGCCGGCCGGATCGAAGAGCCGTCCCGATGGACCAGGGAACAGATTGTCGAAAGGGCCAGATCCATCTGTTCCGACAAGGGACCGAAGGGAAATTTCGACGATTGAGCGCAACATGCCGGATTCGAGCAAGGGGGTGATTACACCCCCTTTTTTTTGCCCGACTTTCTGCAGACAGCAATGTATTCAGCTTTGCTGCTTTCGGAAAATGTCGTCATACCCGTTGACAGCGCGGAACCGGGAAGATAAACGTAGTTCACCGACAAGAGACAGGGCCGCCCCCAAGGGAGAATGCACAACCATGGACGTCATCACCACCCACGTAAACGCCGACTTCGACTGCCTCGGTTCCATGGTGGCCGCACTCAGGCTCTATCCCGGCGCGCTCGTTTCCTTTCCCGGCTCCCAGGAAAAGGGACTGCGCGATTTCAGCGCGCATCACCCCGACTACCTCCCCCCCCTGACCCGCGCCAGGGACATCGACCTGGCCGGGATCACCCGGCTGATCATCGTCGACTGCCAGCAGGCCTCCCGCATCGGGCGTTTTGCCGAGATCATCGGCCGGCCAGGGGTGGAAGTGCACATCTACGATCACCATCCCATACTGGAAACCAGCATCAGACCCGACGGCGGCATCATAAGACCCTGCGGCGCCGTATCATCCATCATGACCACCCTCCTGCGGGAACGGGGCGTCACCCTCACCCCCCAAGAGGCTACCTTGGTGATGCTGGGAATCCACGAGGACACCGGCCGCCTGCTGTTTCTCCCCACGACGCCCGAAGACTACCTGGCGGCGGCCTGGCTGCTGGAGCAGGGCGCCCGCCTGAACATGGTTTCCGATTTCGTCAGCCAGGAACTGACCCCCCAGCAGGTGGAACTGCTGAACACCCTGTTGAAGAACCTTAAGACCACCTGTTTCAACGGCGTAAACATCTCCATAACCCACGCCTCCAGCGACAGCTACATTCCCGACATTGCCGGCCTCGCCCACCTGATGCGCGACATGGAAAACCTGGATGCCCTGTTTCTGGTGGTCGCCATGGAAAACCGAAACTATCTGGTGGCCCGCAGCCGGATTCCTGAGGTCAATGTCGGTGAGATCATGCGGCGCTTCCAGGGCGGCGGGCATTCCACCGCCGCGTCGGCCACGGTTCACGACATGACGCTCAAACAGGCGCTGAAGCGGCTGGACGAACTGCTCCGGCTGATGGTGACGCCGCAGGTCACCGCCGGGGAAATAATGTCGGCCCCCGTCAATACCATCCCGATCGGCGCCAACATTGCCGAGGCCCGCGACCTGCTGACGCGCTACAACTGCAACGCCATGCCGGTCATGGAAGAGAGGCACATGGCCGGGATCCTCTCCCGCAAGATCGTTGAGAAGGCGCTGTACCACGACCTGGGGAGCTCTCCCGCCGGCGAATTCATGCACACCGAATTCATGCGCGCCACACCGGCCACCCTGCTGTCCGACATCCAGGAATACATGGTGGAGGGGAACCGCCGCTTCGTCCCGGTGTTCGATGGCGACCGGCTCGCGGGCGTAGTGACGCGCACGGACCTGATGCGCCACATGTACGGCGGCAGACGGGAGCAACCGGAGGCGCTCTACGATCTCGATGCGTTGGAGATGGCCCCGAAGAGCCGGTCAATCGCGACCCTGGTGAACCGGCGCCTGCCGCCGGCAACGATCAGGCTGCTGCGCGAACTGGGAAGAACCGGTGACGAACTGGGGCTACCGGTGTATGCCGTCGGCGGTTTCGTGCGGGATCTGCTGCTGGGCACGGAAAATCTGGATCTGGACGTGACCGTGGAGGGGGACGGCATCTTCTTTGCCGAACGTTTCGCGGCGGCCCAGGGGGGCAGGGTCCGCAGCCACCCGATCTTCGGCACCGCGGTGGTAGTGCTCCCGGACGGCGGCAAACTGGACGTGGCAAGCACCCGGCTGGAGTACTACGAATCTCCGGGCGTTCTACCCACGGTTGAGCGTTCTTCTCTGCGGCACGACCTGTACCGCCGCGACTTCACCATCAACACCCTGGCGCTCTGCATCAACAGCAACCGGTTCGCCGTTGTGACCGATTACTTCGGCGGCCAGCAGGATCTCCAGCAGCGCACCGTGCGGGTGCTGCACAACCTCTCCTTCGTGGAGGACCCCACCCGGGTCTTCCGCGCCATCCGTTTCGAGCAGCGGCTGGCGTTCCGCATCGCGCCGCACACGGAAAACCTGATCCGCAGCGCCGTTCGGATGAGGCTGGTGGAAAAGGTGGGGGGAACTCGGCTTCTGAATGAGCTGATCCAGATTTTGAACGAACGGGAGCCGATCGGCGCCGTTCAGCGAATGTCCTCGCTCGGACTGCTCCCCTTCATTCATCCCGGTCTCAAGCTCTCACCGGAAACCGAACGGGTTATCAACGAGGCCTCAAGGCTTTTGACCTGGTTCCGGCTGCTCTACCTGAGCGACCGGTGCGAACAGTGGCAGGTGTATTTCCTGGCGCTCTGCGAGCGGCTCAAAAGCGAGGAGTTCGAAGAGACCTGCCGGCGGCTGACCATACCGGGCAAAACGGTGGCGCATGTCTTCAGCCTTCGCCGCAGGGCGCTGATGCTGCTGGAGACCATGCAGCGCCGCCTCAAGCGGAGTCCGGAGGTGCGCAACAGCGAAGTTTTCAATGCCTTCCACGAACTGCCGCTGGAGGTTCTGCTGTACATGGGCGCCAGGACCCAAAGCGACCAGATCCGCAAACTCGTGTCGTTGTACATCACCCGCCTGCGCCACGTCCGCCCCGAACTGGACGGCAACGCCCTCAGGGAAATGGGTCTTACCCCAGGCCCGTCATTCAGCGTGATCATGAAACGCCTGCTGGACGCCCGCCTTGACGGTGAGGTGACCTCCATGGAGGAAGAGCGTGTTCTGGTAACAAATATGATGCAATTGAAGCCGGTTGAATAAAGTCCCTCAAGGACTGTTTCCGATCAAACGACGCACCTCGCCGGTCAGCGATTCCAGGTTGAACGGCTTGACGACCGCGCCGCTGAAGCCGAACCGCCGGAAATCGGCCATGACGGGATCGTTGGCGTAACCGCTGGAAACGATCAGCACCGCCTCCGGATCGATCCCAAGCAGCAGCCCGGCGGCTTCCTCACCCCCCATCCCTCCGGGGATGGTCAGATCCATGATGACCGCGTCGAAGAGGGCCCCGGATTCCTTCGCCCTCCGGAAACACTCCACCGCCTCCCAACCGTCGGCGCAACATTCCACGGCATAACCGGCAAACTCCAGGATCTCCCTGGCCACATCACGGATGAGATCCTCGTCGTCCATGACGAGGATTCTGCCGCATCCGCCCGGCATGCTCGCAACCCCGCTGGTGAAGGTTTCAACAGTCCCCTGGGGCAAGGCCGGCAAGTGAATGGTGAACGTCGTTCCCACCCCTTCCCGGGAGGAGACCTCGATCATCCCGCCATGCCGTTTGACGATGGAATAGACCGTTGTAAGCCCCAGACCACTTCCCTTCGCTTTCGTCGTAAAGTAGGGGTCGAATATCCTGGTCAGGTTTTCCGGCGGGATGCCGCAGCCGTGATCCCGGATGGCGATCTCCAGGTAAGCTCCGGCCGGCAGGTTAAGCGCGTTGTCCGTCGCCACGGTGTCGTTCACCACGCTGATCGTGACAACTCCACCGCTCGGCATGGAGTGGGCCGCATTGATGATGAGGTTGTGCAGCACCTGGCTGATCTGCCCGGCGTCGGCATCGATACACCAGAGGTCTTCCGCGAGCAGGATGTCGCTCTTCACGTTGGAGCCGCGCAGGACGAAGGTAGCGCTTTCCCTGATGAGAGGGGCGACATTGATTACCTTTCTCACCGGCTCCCCGCCGCGGGCGAAGGTGAGAAGCTGCCGGGTCAGGTCGGTAGCCTGCATGGCCGCCTTCTCGCAGTTTTCAAGACGGCCGGCAAGTGGATCGGCGGGATCGAGCCTGGCTCGAACCAGGGAGATGTTACCCAGGATGCCGGTCAGGATGTTGTTGAAATCGTGGGCTATGCCTCCCGCCAGCAGTCCCAGGGACTCCAGCTTCTGGGCCTTGACCAGCTCCTCATGGACCCTCTTCCGCTCGCTGATGTCGCGGGCCATGGCCAGAACCGCGTCTTTCCCCTGATGGGTGTAATGTATGGAAACCATCTCCACCGGCGTCGAGGAACCGTCCAGGCGGACCATCAGTTGCTCCATGGGGGGATTGTCCCTCTTTTGCAGGGCATTGTCGATCCGCCGTCTCACCATCTCCCGCTGGTCGGGGTGGATAAAAGCCAGCGGGGACCTGCCGTAGAGTTCCTCCGGAGTAGCCGCGCCCAGCATCCTGGCGGCGGCCTGGTTCACGAACACGAGTCTGCCGTCGCAATGGACGAAGATGGCGTCGGGAGCGAGCTCCACCAGCCTGCGGTGACGCTCCTCGCTTTCCCTAAGGGCCTGTTCAATGAATTTGCGTTCCGTGATGTCCCAGGAGCATCCCACGGTGCCGATAATGGCACCGTCGATGGAAACCGGAGAAAGATACACCTCGAACCAGCGATTCTCTCCCAACACCGAAAGCTGTTGTTCGTCATGCTTCGGCCTGCCGCCCGAAAGAACCCTGTGGTCATTTTCCGTGTTGCTGTCGGCAATATCACGGGGCGCAATGTCGTAAATGGTTCTTCCGACCACATCCTTTGGAGACGATAAACCGATGAAGGTCGCCAGCTGCCTGTTGGCCGCAAGGAAACGCCCCTCCCGGTTTTTGATCCAGGCGGAGAAGGGGAAGTTGTCCAGAAGCGCCCTCTGGTGGTACTCCCGCATCCTCAACTCCTCCTGGAGACGGATCTGACCGGTAATGTCGGTCCAGTACGTCAGCAGGTAGCAACGATCCCGGATCGTCACCGCCCTCAGGCTCACCCGCACATTGCGGAGCGATCCGTTCTTGCGGCGGTGCACCGTTTCAAAGACCGAATGCCCCCGGTCGATGATGCTGCGGATATTCGCCACATGCCAGTCACACGGATGCTCGGCGTTTATGTCCAAGATTGTCAGGCCCGCGAATTCCTCGCGGCTGTAGCCCAGTTCCTGACAAGCCATGTCATTGAATTCGCTGAACTGCATCGTTTCAGCGTCGATCAGCACCACACCGCCGGGGGCCTGCTTGAACATGGCGCTGTACAGCTCCTCCTGTTCCCACAGGGTCTGCTCGGTTCTCTTCCGTTCGCTTATATCCTTCTCAAAGCTGAACAGCAATTCCTCTCCCCGGTATTCCAGGCGGGTGCCGGTGATTTCCACGGGAAAAACGTCGCCGTTTTTGCTCCGGTGGACCGTTTCAAAGGTCATGCATCCGAGCTGCCGCATCATTTCCAGATGTCTGGGAAGATATTCCCGGCTGAACTCGGGATCGAAGTCGAAAACCGACATCCCCAGAAGATCCTCCCTGGTGTAGCCCAGGCACTCGCAGGCATGGTTGTTGGCATAGAGAACATTCATGCCCAGATCGAACCTGCAGATACCCACCGGCGCCTGATCCAGGCAGTATCGGGCAAAATAGAGTTCCTCCTCCGCCCGCTTCAGCCCCGTAATGTCCACATGGGTACCGACCAGTCGTACTGCCCTCCCCTGTCCGTCGCGCGACAGGATGGCGCGCGACAGGACATTGACGTAGTGGCCGTCCCGGTGCCTCATGCGCAGCTCGGTCTCATACGAGTCGCGCCGGCCTGAAACGTAATCTCGCACCAGAGCCAGGGCGGCCTCCCGGTCGGAAGGATGGGTCAGGTTGGCCCAGGTGTCCAGATGGTTGTCCAGCTCCTGATCGCCATAACCGAGCATGGATTTCCAGCGCGGTGAGTAGTAGACCTCATCGGTGAGCAGGTTCCAGTCCCAGACGCCGTCATTGGCCCCCTGCATGGCCAGCCGGAAACGTTCATCGCTCGACCGCAGCCGCATGACGGCCAGCTTGCCTTCGGTGATGTCCATCATGACCCCCCGCAGACGGATGGAAGCGTTTTCGCCCGAAACAGGTACAACAACCGTGCGGAACCAGACACTCATCCCGTCCGCGGCGGTCAGGCGGTGTTCCACCTCCCGCTTCTCCCCCCTCTCGGCCGCCTCCCTGAACAGGGCGGCGCAGCTCTCAATATCGTCGGGATGGCTGTGGGAGCGCCAGAAATCGGGCTCCTCCAGCCAGCTGCTGAGGGGATAACCGAGGATGGATTCCGCGCGGGGGTCCAGACGGTAGAAGCGCAGGGTAAAGGGATCGCACTCCCAGACGATGGCCCTCAAGGAGTGCAACAGGGCGGAGCAGAGACTTTCGTTCATAAGCTGACCGGGATCGGAAAGCTGTTGTAACATCTTTGGCACCTCGTCCGATTGCGTTGCGGACCTTAGGGCAACAGGGTAAAAACACTCTCCCGACGGCATCAGGGTGTCATGCCGGGGGAATTCCAAAAACGATAACGTGAATCCGATGACGTCGGAATGCCGTGAGTTTTCGGAAGAGCCGTGGCCGCACGCCGCCGTGCCGCGACATACCGTTCACTTTGCCGGTCCTCCGACGGACAGTCTGTCATCTCCTGAAACGTAAAGGCAGAGGCCTTCCGGGCTAGCGGAGGCATGGAGACATCACGGATTCGGGAATAACTACGTTATACAGTGGAGAGAGAGGGGTGGCAAGGAATCTTGGTAATCAAGTCGGGATTTGCAGCCTCCCAACCGGGATTTCCTGCAAGCAGGCTCTGCTGATCCGTTCAATCCCGCTCCCGTGACGCATTCGTCCTCTCTGGATACCACATTTTTCAGAACACGATTTGTTTATGGAACAATGCGGGCGTTTCGAGAGCGGATTCCAGAATCAATCCGGATACGGCGCCACCTGCAGCATTTGAATTCCAGGGACGCCTCTCAATGAAAAGCCCGCCTTGTTGGAGGCGGGCTTCTGTTCATTCGGTATTGCGTCCCTTATCGGGGTATGTATCCGGCCCTATGCCTGACCGGAACCTGACTTCGACCTATGTGCGATGTGTGCCGGGTGGAGAGTCTCCCATAACTTGGTTGAAACCTCCTTTTAGTTTGGCTTTTTCATCCCTATGGTTGAAGTATATCCATCCCCTCGGGGAAAAAACAGTCTGTTTAAATTTTTTTTCCGCAGGTATAATCAGAAAGTTCGTTCTGGCCATCCGAAGACCGCTTATTTCATTTCCCCAACCTTACTCACAGTCCGTTTCCGGCGGTAGCTAATACCGAGTTTGTCCATACGCGCTCTCAAGGTATTGGGTTCCACCCCGAGTAACTCTGCTGTGCCGCCATGCCCGTTGATCCTGCCGTTGACCATTTTCAAAACCTTGCTGATATGTTGTGAAATGACGATGTCCAGCCTCTGCGGCGCTTGTGGGGCGCTTTCTGTGTGAGGCTCCGGCGCAGCCATATTGCTCTCCGCTGGAAGCAATGAGTCGAACAGCAACTGTCCGCCCCGGTACCGTATCAGTTCCCTTTCCACGAGATTCTCCAGTTCACGGACGTTTCCCGGCCATGAATAATCCGTGAGACGCTGCAACGCGCCCGGCGCAATGGCGGGCAAAGCGGATAGTCCCAGCTCCATGCTCTTGCGCATGACGAAATGCCTGGTAAGGGCCGGAATATCCTCCTTTCGCTGTCTCAACGGAGGAACAATAATGGGAAAAACGTTCAGCCGGAACCAGAGGTCCTCGCGGAACCGATTTTCGGATATCATATTTTCCAAATTGCGATGGGTGGCGGCAATCACTCTGATATCCAGCGGAATCGGCCTGCTGCCGCCGACACGTTCGATCTCCCGGTTCTGGAGCACACGCAGCAGTCGGACCTGCGCCTGGAGGGGCAATTCCCCGATCTCGTCCAGAAATATAGTCCCTCCGTCGGCCCGCTCGAAACGGCCGCGCCTTTCGGTTACCGCTCCGGTGAAGGCTCCCTTTTCATGACCGAAGAGCTCACTGTCAATGAGGCTTTCCGGAATGGCGCCGCAATTCACCTTGATGAAAGGCCCGTCTTTCCGCGGAGAACCGAAATGAATGGCATTGGCGATTACTTCCTTGCCCGTTCCGGTTTCCCCCAGCAACAGTACGGAGTTGTTCAGCGGCGCCACTTGCCGCGCCATCTCCATGACATTGCGCAATCCCGTGTTCCCGCCAATGATCTCGTCCGACACCCGGGACAGAAGCTCCCGGTT
This sequence comes from uncultured Pelobacter sp., assembly GCA_964601865.1. Taxonomy (GTDB): domain Bacteria; phylum Desulfobacterota; class Desulfuromonadia; order Geobacterales; family Pseudopelobacteraceae; genus Pseudopelobacter. Next base: position 44,769 of record CAZRPI010000007.1, read on the forward strand.
CAGGAAGCGGTTGTCGTCGATCAGCATCTCCTGGTAGTTCAGCAGCTTTTCGTGGGCCAATGCGTTGGCCAGGGCAATGGAGAACGGCTCCGTTACCGTGGCCAGCAGCTCGACATGCGACGCATCATAGACACCCCGCCCACGCGCACGGAGCATCAGCCCCCCGAGCCACTCTTCCTCGACCCAGAGCGGTATGAGGATGACCGAGTTTCCCTCAAGCCTGATGTAGGGAGCAAGATCCCGGATCACTTCATCCTGGTCGGCGCTCATGATAGTGGGGACCCGGACCTCCCATCGCTGCACCTTCGACCAGAGATCCTCGGGAAGCACAAATATGTCGTTGACAAGCTCCACCTGATTGGCCGCAACCTGGGTGACTCTCCTCAAGGCGGCAAGGTTGGCGTCACGGATGGTCAAGGCAAGATTATCGAGGGGTATGTGCCGCTTCAGATAATGGAATGCGCGGTTGAGGGCGGTTTCTATCTTCAGGCTGCTGCAGATTTTGACGGTAACTTCTTTGAAGAATTGATTTTTATCAATCACGCTGTCCTCTCCCTGCGTCCGGGCGGTGATGAAATCGACGAACCTGCCATGATCCTTTCCCGATCTTATCCCCGTTCTGACGGAATATACAATATTTCGTAACAATATCCAATTCTGCCAAATATTTCAAAAATAATTACCAAATATTTCAACAAACTCAAAATTCAAAATGCAACCCGTTGAATTTCGACACAATAAAACATGGCACGATAATGGCTATGTCACTCAGGCCCAAAGATTAAACCGATTAGCGTCGATCTTCAGCCTGATTTGTTGCCATGTAAAGTCCCCCTTTAAAAAAGGGGGGAGTGCTATTTATTTGTTTGGCTGAAGATTAGCGCTAATCGGGAAGAATAATGAAAAAACCGGAGAAGAATATGCTTACCGATTCATGCAACGGAGAGATGTGTTGATGGTGAAAAGAATGTCCGGTTGCATGGGAAGAATTTGGCTTGCCGGGATTTCAAAAAACATCTGCATCACCATGATCATTGCGACAACGCTGGTGGGGTGTGCGCGGCTTCCCATCGGGGTCAGGCCCGTCTCCCGGATGCTTGATCCCAACGGGCTGGATGCCGGCAGCGCAACCGGCGCCGCAATGAAGCGGCCCTCACCCTGGCCGGCACAGCAGTGGTGGCTGGTATATGGCGACCCGCAGCTCGACCGGCTGGTGGCGGAAGCAATCGCGGGCAACCCGACCATGCATATCGCCCAATCCCGCATCGCCATCTCGAAAGCGGTCGGCGGGATCGCGAGATCGGCCCTGCTGCCTATGGTACAGACTGAAGCATCGTTTATTCGGGAGCAATATACCGAGCATTACTTCATACCGCCGCCGTACGCAGGAAACTGGGCATGGGATAACATATGGACTTCCGGTCTGTTTTACGACCTGGACCTGTGGGGAAAAAACCGCAGCGCCCTTGCGGCGGCCCTCGATCAGGTACAGATGACCACGGCCGAAGCCCAGGAAGTCCGGCTGTCGCTGGAAACGGCGGTAATCCGCCTCTACATCAAATTGTCGCTTCAGTACCAATTGCTGGACGTGGCCCGGGAGTCTCTGCGGCAACGCGAGCAGATCCGGGACATCCTGCAGAAACGCCATGCAGCCGGGCTGGGAACGGAAATCGAACTGCGGCAGGCCGAAACGGCGGTGCCCGCGGCGCGGGCCGAAATCGAGATGATTTCCGAATCCGTCGAGATCCTGAAACATCAATTAAGCGCGCTCGCCGGCAAAGGGCCCGGGTATGGCGAACGGATTCACCGGCCGGTATTTTCCCTCTCACAGCCGGTTGGATTGCCGTCCGCCATCCCCGCGGATCTTCTCGGACGGAGACCGGATGTGGCAGCCCAGCGCTGGCGGGTGGAAGCGGCCGGCAAAGGGATCGACGCCGCCAGGGCGGCATTCTACCCGAATATCAGCTTCACGGCATTTGTGGGCTGGCAATCCCTCGGTTTCGACAAGTTCCTTTCATCCTCTTCGCTGATAAAGGGTTTCGGCCCAGCCCTTTCGCTGCCCATCTTTGAGGGGGGACGTTTGAAGGAGCAACTGAGAATCTCGACCGCGGAATACGACATCGCAGTTGAGGCGTACAACAACACCCTGATTCACGCCTTCGAAGAGGTCGCCAACGAAGTCGTTACCATGCGATCACTGGAAATACAGCGGGCCGAAACCCGTCAATCCCATGCCCTGGCAATCCGCGCCTATGATATCGCCATATCCGGCTTTAAAGCCGGGCTGACCGATTACCTGACCGCGCTCAACGCACAGACCCAAACCCTGGTGGAATCCCGGCGCAAGGCCCAGGTCGAAGCGGCTTTTTTCGACGCGTACGCCGCTCTGATGCGGGCGATCGGCGGGGGTGTTCCCGTTACCGCTCCACCGGAAAAATCGGGAGGGGTGCGGTGAGCTTCCCGGACGGATTGAGAGGGGAGATCGTTGCCTGGAGTAAAACGGCGGGCAGGGGATGGCTGTTCGTATGCCAAACAACCCTTGCCGCCCTGCTCGCCATGGGGATTTCCATGCGTTTCGAACTGGGACAGCCGGTAACGGCCATGGTCACGGTATATGTTCTGATGCAGCCCCAGACCGGCATGGTACTGACGAAAAGCTGGTACCGCGTCTTCGGCACCCTGGCGGGCGCGGCGGCAAGCCTTGCGCTCCTGGCCCTGTTCGCGCAGGAAAGGGCACTGTTTCTCCCGGGACTGGCCCTCTGGGTCGGACTGTGCACGGCGGGCGCCGCGTTATACCGCAACTTCAAGTCCTATAGCTTCACCCTTGCCGGCTATACCGCGGCCATGATCGCCCTGCCGCTGGCAATGCAGCCGACCGGCTTCTTTGATTATGCCGTAAACCGCGTCACCGAGGTCGCTGTCGGCATCATGTGCGCCGGAATCGTCAGCGGCGTGATTTTTCCGCAAAGCCTCGGCAATACGATTCTGCGAACACTGCAGGGGCGCTACACCGAATTCATCGGATTCGTTCATGCCATGCTGACGGGCGGAATGAATCGCCGGGACGCGGACAGGGCGCATCTGCGTTTTATCGGCAACATCCTCAATCTAGAATCCCTCCGCGGCGCGGTAATGACGGAGGCAACGGCAATTCGCGGGCGCGACCTCTGGCTGCGCCGGCTCAACCGGGATTTCATGGCCGCATCCACCACCTTTCATTCCCTGTACCAGCTTCTGAACCGGCTGAAGAGGGCTGCTGCGCCGGCGGCACGGGAACTGGACGCACTGTGCGTGTCGCTTGCCGATGTTCTTGCGGCAAAAGACAAATCGGCGCCCTCTGCCGGGGAGGACCCGAAGACCGCGCGCCGGCTTGCGGAGTTCCGGGCGGCGTTTCCACGGCGCGCCGAGGTTGTGCGGCAAAAATATATCGGGATTTCAGACGACACGGCAAATCTTGATTGCGAGACAGGCCTGGAACTGCTCAAGCGCCTGGTGCGCGAACTCCACGATTATGCGGCGGTCCATTCCTCCCTGATCGCGGATCGGCGCGACCTGATACCTCCCGATGAAACGAATTTCGCATGCCGGACCGATCCCATGGTGGCGATTCTGACCGGAGTTCGCGCCATGGTTGCGATCCTGCTCGTGGCGGTGTTCTGGATGGCTTCCGCATGGCCGAACGGCTCCAGCGCGGTCATGATGGCGGCCATCGGATGTGCGCTTTTCGCTCCGGCCCCCGATCCCGCCCGCGCCGTAAAAATGGGACTCTTCGGCGTTCTGATCGCTTTCATAACGACATTCCCGTACAAGTTCATCATCATGACGTCTCTGGACGGGTTCGGGCCGCTCTGCGCATCTATGGTTCCATTCATGCTCCTGGGCCCGTATTTGAGCCTGAAGCCGAGACTTTCGACCATGGGTCTCGGCTACAGCTGCATGTTCTGTTTCATGATCGCTCCCACCAATACCATGCAGTACGATCCCGTGCAGTACCTCAACTTCGGCAGCGCGTTGATGCTCGGACTGGCTGCCGCGACCGTCATTTTCGGCGTATTTGTTCCGGCGACGGGCGCCTGGTTCAAGCGCCGCACCGCCCGCCTGTTGCAGCGGCAGATAACAACGGCCTGCTGCGGACCGCTTCAGGATCTTGACCACCGTTTTGAAAGCGGCACCCGTGATATCCTGCAGAGACTCGCCACGCGACAAAGCCTGCAGGATGGCCGGGATAGAAAGATCCTGGAATGGATGTTCATTGTCCTTGAAATCGGCCGGGCAGTCATCCATTTGCGGCAGGATGCCCGGACAGCATCCCTGCCGCAACGGTTGCTCAACAGTGTGAACAAAACCCTCCGCTCTATCGATACGCTTTTCAGCCGTCCCACCATGCGGAACCATGACGCTGCCCTCGAAAGCGTAGCGGAAACCATGGCGCTGCTTCGCGAAGAGTCGGAACGGGATGGTCTGAGCGACCATACACGGGATATCTTCCGCCGGATGTTGACACCATTGCATCTCATCCGCACATCCCTTCTGGATGACGAAACCATCCTCACGGCCACGACGGCCGTACCCAGGAGTACTTTTGAAGGAGAAACGGTTCATGCCTCGTGAAATTGCCCTGCTTGACGCGTTGGCGCCGAGCCTGTTGCCGGTTTTTCTGCTGAGCGTCGTCCTGCATGTTGCACTGGACAAAGTAATGGGATGGTGCGGAGTATACCGGTTTGTCTGGCATCCGCCGCTGTTCAGGCTCAGCTGTTTCGTATTTATTTTCGGCGTGGGGGGGCTGCTGGCGCTGCGTTAAACCGGAAGATTTCCGCTCCGGAATTTTGTCTTACAAAAAAACAGATGAAACTCGGATACATGGGATAAACACGGATAAAATCAAGCGAAACGGACTGATGGTCATTCACCGTCAAGGTCGTTATCAATTTTGAAGGTATCAAACCGATGTATCTGCGTCTATCCGCATCCATCCGTGGTTAACTGCCGTTTTAATGTTTATTGGTCAATGGATTCTACCATGAAACTGAAAGTGTTCGTCCGCTATTTCTGCACCATGGCCATGCTTGCCGCCGCGGTCTTTGCCGGCAAAGCCTTGTGGGATCGTTACATGAATTCTCCCTGGACCCGCGATGGACGCGTCCGCGCCGATATCATCAACGTGGCCGCCGATGTTTCCGGCATCGTGACACAGGTTGCGGTGAAGGATAACCAGTTGGTGCACAGGGGAGACCTGCTGTTCACGGTCGACCGGGATCGTTACCGGCTGGCTCTGGACCAGGCCGATGCCCGGCTGGCGGCCCGCAAGGCCGAGATGGAGATGAAACGACGGGAGGCTCAGCGGCGCGCTTCGCTGGACGGCAGTGTTGTATCGACCGAAAGCCGGGAGAATGCCGAGTCGCTGGCGGATTCGGCCGAAGCCCTTTACCGGGAAGCCGTAACGGCCGTCGATACGGCCCGGCTCAACCTGAACCGCGCCAGGGTGCTCGCCCCGGTTGACGGATACATCACCAATCTCATCGTTCACCCCGGGGACTATGCGACGGCCGGGGTGGCAAAGCTGGCAATAATCGACAAAAACTCATTTTACGTCTACGGCTATTTTGAGGAGAACAAGATCCGGATGCTTACCGTGGGCGATCCGGTCGAAATCAGGCTGCTCGGAGCTTCCACAGAGTTGGCGGGTCATATAAACAGCATGTCGGCGGGCATTACCGATCGCGACAATCCCACCGGCCGTGAGCTTTTGTCCGACGTCAACCCGATCTTCAACTGGGTCAGGCTCGCGCAGCGGGTGCCGGTGAGGATCAGCATCGACCGGTTGCCCGCCGATTTCCGGCTTGCGGCGGGCATGACCTGCACCGTGATCGCCCGGCCATCCGCGCATAGACAGGAGATCCGTCATTCCGGGCCTTCCGGCTCCGGTACCCGTTCGAACAGGAATTCATAAGCCTGGCTAAACATGCGGGCCATCCACAAACTTTCCCGGTTCACGACATGCCCCTTCCTCGGCAAATTAATCCCCATGTCCAACCGAGGCGTCATGGGAGTTCCCTCGCATCCCGCAGTACCCTTACCCTTCTCCAGGCCCCGCTCCGGAAACGGATCGACCAGATCAGCGCCGTGGCAAAAACGAAGAAAGTGGCCAGGCTCCACTCCGGGACCAAGCCGGGGCCTCTTCAGGGACGGGGGCCTCTTCAGGGACATTCTATAATCCATCTGTCAACAGAAAATGATGCTCTTTTTAAATCA
>CAZRPI010000008.1:0-2280 GCA_964601865.1 uncultured Pelobacter sp.
AGGATGCGGTCCGGCACCCCCACCTTGCCGATATCGTGCAGCGGCGCCGATTTAAACAGCATGGTAATGTTACTGTCCGTAAGATAGCCCTGAAAGCGGGGATGGGTTTTCAGTCTCTCGGCAAGCGCTTTTACGTACAGTTGGGTTCTCCGCAGATGGTTGCCGGTATCGTTGTCGCGGGTTTCGGCCAGAGACGCCAGCGCCAGGATGGTTACCTCCTGAATCGCCCGCACTTCAAGTGTACGCCTGTCCACTTCCTGCTCCAGAAAAACGTTTTTGTCACGAAGGAAATTTGCGGCCAGTTTCATATTGAGGTGGGTTTTGACACGCGCCATGACAATCGGTGGGCTGACCGGTTTGGTGATGTAGTCAACCGCGCCCAGTTCCAGTCCATGTTTTTCATCATCCATATCCGTCAGCGCGGTCAGGAAAATAACCGGAATGTCGGCGGTCACGGCATCTGCCTTGAGTTGCCGGCACACTTCGTAGCCATTCATTCCAGGCATCATGATATCGAGTAGAATCAGGTCCGGAGGATTGTCCGAACGGGCAATCCGAAGGGCCTTTTCGCCGCTGTTGGCCACCTTGACCTTGTAGACGTCCTTCAACAGGCCACTCATCAGGGACAGGTTGTCAGGAGTATCGTCAACTACCAGTACGGTGGGGCGTTTGTCGGATGTGTGTATGATGTTCACTTTTACCCCCGTGTTAAAATGTGTTACACCGCCGTTTTCTTCCTAGCTCTCTCAAGCAGAGAGGCGGCGGTGTCGAAATCAAAACCGTCGATAGCCGCCTGAAGTGAGGGAAAATCATCCCCGAAGCTTCTCTGCATGAGTTCGGAATACTTGGCGAACAGGCAGCTGGCCTCCGTGTTGTCATCGGCCAGAAGGGCGGCAAGCTTCTCAACAATGGAAGTGAGCGCCTCCTGGTTGGCGTCTTCCACGGGTGGCGCCGGTTCAGGAGACAGGCTGCTCTCGATCGCGGCGATTATTTCCGCGAGAGTCGTCTCAAAAACCGCCAGGCTGGTGTCAATCGCGTCAGGGGACTGGCGCTGGCGAATGGCTCGCTCCAGGCTGGCAGCATGCTCCTGAAGCTGCAGCGCGCCGATAATACCGGAAATACTCTTGGCGTTATGCGCCAGGCGCTGGGCGCTTTCCGAATCTCCTTTCCGCATCAACCGGCGCATGTCATTGGCCGCGTTTTTCTGGCCGGCGACAAACCTTCGCAACATTGCGATGTAGAGGGACTCTTGACCCATTACGCGGCGTAGCCCCAAGCTGACATCCATTCCCGGTACTCCGGTGAAATTTCCCCAATCTGGATTATCCTATTCATATGATCAGAATTCATTGCTGATTCAGGTTGAATTATGACTCGGACAGCTTGACGCCGTACCGTTGTTCGCATTCGGCAAAAAGTTCCCTCATTTCAGATTCGGACAGTTCGGGTAAAACCAGGCTCCCGCTCTGGTCCCGCTCCACATCGGATATGCCCGGATAATATTTTTCCAGGGCCCTCAGTTCCCTGGCCTGAGTCTTGACCGTTTTCAGAAGACGCCTGTTTTCGGCTTCAAGGTCGAATTTTTCAATGGCCGATCTCATGGCGAATAACAGCTCGTTGTCATTCCATGGCTTGGAGAAGAAACGGTAAATTTCGCCTTCGTTGACCGCCTTCATGGCGGCTTCCAGCGTGGCGTGGCCGGTCAGCATGATGCGGACGGTGTCAGGGTACCGGTCCCGGACCTGGGCCAGAAATTCCGCGCCCTGCATTCCAGCCATACGTTCATCGGAAATCACCACCTTGAAGTCCTGTTTTGTCATGATCTCAAGAGCCTCCTCCGCGCTTGTCGCCGTGATAATTTCCAGAGATTCTTCAAAGAGTGCTCTCTTTAAAGCCGATAGCACCTTGGATTCGTCGTCAACCAGCAGGATTCTGTTGTTCATAATAGCGCTCCTTGCATCGGGTTTCCCGCGGGACACCGCGGAACGGACAGGAGGTCCATTTCCTCCAGTGGCATGTGGCAACCTGACCGCCATCCGTTTCTGAAATTCGTCGCATTCAATCGTGGCGCCGGGTTATTCCTCCACAATCTGCACGAAGATGCCGTGGGGTGGCGGCAGTCATTTTCCTCGCTGTCGGACATTTCCTCCCGATGCTTGTCCAGGCTGGCGGACATACTGCCGTACTTGCCGGCATCGTGCAGGAGGGCCGCCAGCCTGAACGTTGCCACCGTGGTGGAATCAAGGTTCATCTTGCGGGCCACGTCGGTTGCAAGGGTGC
>CAZRPI010000008.1:2380-3758 GCA_964601865.1 uncultured Pelobacter sp.
CCGATGTGGCGGTCTCGATGTCGCAATCGTCGTCCATCAACAGGCGCTGCAGCGCTCTAAGTATATTTTTCTCATCATCTACCAGGAGAACGGTTATCCGTTGATCGTGATCACTCACTGGCGATCACCTCCTCTGCAAGGGAGGGAAACAGCTCCATCAGGCGGAGAGCGGGTTGCGCGGTTTTCTCACGCATCCATCTCCAGAAAAACAAGTATCACCGACTCGCTTTCGCAGAACAGCATGGTGCGTCCCAGCACATGGAATCTCGAACTACCCAGCGCGATATCGTCTGAAACAAATTTTTCCCGGCGTATCCGTTCGGTCAGGCAGCCGAATTCGATAGTGCAACTGGCGAACATGTCCGCGCCGAAAATATCACTGCAGAATTTTTTCAGATACTTTGCAGCCATGTCGTTGCAGTAGGCAATCATGCCGTTTTCATCGATTCCCGCTACACCCACCGGCAGACTGCCCAGCAGGAACTGGGAGAATTCCAGCGCCTGGTTGCGCAGCACCAGCTGTTCGGTGCGCTGCTGCACCTTTTCCTCCAGCTCGCGATTCGCTTGCGCCAGTTCCGTCAGCAGTTCCCGGTTTTTTTTCTGCAGAAAATAGCGTTCCAGGCAGGAATGGGTCGTCTCCCGCAATTCCTCGTCATTCCAGGGTTTGGCAATGAACTTGTAGATATGACCCTCGTTGATGGCTGCCACGATCGAACCGATGTCGGCATACCCCGAAAGCACGATACGCACCGAATCCGGGTCCAGCTTGTAGACCTCCCTGAGAAATTCAACGCCGTTCATGACCGGCATGCGGTAGTCGGAGATGACGACCTGGAACGGGCCGGAGCTATGAAGCTGATTCAAACCCTCATCTCCCGAGCTGGCAAGTACGATCTCGAAGTCGTCATCCATGAAAACCCGCTCCAGCGCCCGCAGGACGTTCCGCTCGTCATCAACGCACAGGATTTTGATCCGCTCGGTATATTCGATCATGGTTGTTACTCCTACCTGATAGTATGGCGCGGAAATGTCAGGAAGCCAGCGGTCGGAGCGGGGTCGCGACCGGCAGGCGGACGGTAAAGGTGGTACCCCTGCCGGTTTCGCTCTGAACGCAGATTTCTCCACCATGCTTGCGGACAATATCGGCCGAGATGGATAAACCCAGTCCGGTTCCCTTGCCCGGCTCCTTGGTGGTGAAAAACGGCTCGAAAACGCGCCGTTTGATGTCATCCGGCATCCCCTTGCCGGTATCCGTCACCGATACAAACACATTGTCGTTATCATTCCAGGTGCGAACAGTGATAACCCCTTGCTTTTCCATGGCCTGCGCGGCGTTCAGCAGCAGATTCAGAAAGACCTGATTCAACTGCTGGGGATT
>CAZRPI010000008.1:3858-5042 GCA_964601865.1 uncultured Pelobacter sp.
TCCAAGCCGTCCAGCCCCCGGTGCCCCTCGCAATCCTGCAGGGAAGCCTGCAAGGCGGAGATATATTCGTCAAGCCGGTCGGCGTATTTGCCGAGCGAGGTCAGGTTGCTGGTAATGAAGCCCATCGGATTATTGATTTCATGGGCCACACCGGCGGCCAGCAGGCCGACGGAAGCCATTTTTTCCTGATGAATGACCTGACCCTGCATGTGCCGTAACAGGTTCTCGTTTCGTTTTCGGTCGGTTATGTCGAGGAATGTCACAACCGCCCCCACGATTTTTCCGTCCTTCCATTGCGGATGTGACCAGTACTCGGCCGGAAACGACGCTCCATCTTTCCGCCAGACCAGTTCGTCATCGGCGTGCGTGCCTTTTCCCTGTCTGAACGCATTGCATATCAGACATTCCCGCGACGGCTTGTGCGTTCCATCGGCAAGACCGTAATGTATCAGGTCATGCATGTTGACACCCAGCAACTCTTCCTGGCTGTCATACCCGAGGATATCGAGGCAGGCCTGGTTGCAGAAGGTGCAACGGCCATTCAGGTCGATACCGAAGATGGCTTCGGCGGTCGAATCAAAAATGAGGCGCAGCATCTCCCGGCCTTCCTTTACTTCCTGAGCGGCCAGTTTGCTCTCGGTGGTGTCATTGAATACCAGGATCAGTTTGTTGGTGATTTGAGCCGCGGAAATCTTCACGAAACGGGTCATTCCGGTCTGGCATGTTATCCGTACCTCTTCGGTGGGTTGGGCCGTTCCCCCGGAGTCGAGCATGTTTTTCATGATTGCCTGCCATACCGTCTGGATATGCTCCCGGTATCCCTGTTCGGGATAGGCCTTTTGCCACCAGGCATCGATGGTGGGGATATTGTCCAGCGTATAACCGAACGTAGTCACAAAACGGTTATTGAGCAGTTCGATGTTTCCTTTCAGGTTGCTGACGGCAATCGGCACCGGGCATTCCATGATGAAAAGTCGGAATTGCCGTTCACTCTCTGCCAAATCCCGGTTCGCCCTTTCCATATCCTCCATCTTCTTTTCCAGTTTATTGAAGAGCGCCTCGCTGTAGTGTTTGAGCACCTCTTCTTCGTCAAGCTTCGTCGCGGTCGATTGCGCCGGGGTCTCCCGCCGGGGAGAGGCGATTGCCCGGTTTATGGCATCTATCAGCACATCCGCGTCCTGAGG
>CAZRPI010000008.1:5142-8042 GCA_964601865.1 uncultured Pelobacter sp.
AGGTCGGGGGGAGTGCTGCGGGCCACGGCAAGCGCCTCTTCGCCGTTATGGGCCGAACAGACCTCGAAATTGCTGGCCTTGAGCAGTTCCTCCAGCAGAAAGAGGTTGTCCGGCATGTCATCAACAATCAAAATGCGTCGCATGAATTTTTCTCCCCGTGTTTCAATGGCATGGCTTGATCCAACTTCAGCAGGATCGGCCAGAGCCGGGCCTTTCAGGGACTCGTTCTCGCTGTCTCCCTTATTCATGATTTTCCTCCGGCAACTTTTTCCGTTTCTTCATGGTCATTTCAAGCACCGCCAGCGCCGCTTCGAAATCGAAGCCCCGGATTGCCGCCCTGATGCTGGCGAATTCCCCCGGAAGGGCGTCACCGAAAAGAGCGCTGTGGGTTTCAAAATAATCGCAGGCCGTGCAGTCGTCGTCTTTCAATAATCCGATAAGCGTGCGGCGGACAACATGGAAATCTTCTCCACTACCGGGAGGGTGAATGGCGTCGGGCGGCGGCGGCAGCGTTGCCTCCAGTCCGGTGACTACCTCGCGCAGCGCGCCCTGGAAGGTTCGCAGCTGCTCTTCCACCGTCTCGGGTTCGTGACGATTCCTGATGGCCTGCTCCAGACCGGCGGCGCATTCCTGAAGATGCGCCGCGCCAATTGTACCGGCCACCCCCTTGACGCTGTGGGCCAGGCGTTCGGCTGCCGCCTGGTCACCGGCGTCCAGTGCCTGCCGGATCTCAGCCCATGCATTTCCGTGCCCGGCCGTAAACATGTTGAGCATGCGCAGATAGAGCTGCCTGCCGCCGTTCGTCCGTCGCAGACCAAGGGATAGGTCGATCCCCGGAATCCGGGTGGGGAGCTCCGCCTCGCCGGGCGCCGCCGGCCTGGCCGCAATGCCGGGCAACGCACCAAGGCACGGTTTGATCCACTTCAGCAGGGCTGCCCACAGTTGGGCCGGTTCGATCGGCTTGGCGATATGATCGTTCATGCCGGCGGCAAGGCAGGCCGCGCGATCCTGCCGCATGGCGTTGGCCGTCATGGCGACAATCGGCAGCGCAGACCACTCAGGGTTAGCACGGATTTCCACCGTAGCGTTCATGCCGTCCAGTACCGGCATTTGAATGTCCATCAGCACCAGGTCATAGGGCGTCAGGCGCAGCTTTTCCAGGGCGATGAGTCCGTTGTCCGCCGTATCCACCAGCATGCCGGCCTGCTCCAGCAGTTCTGCGGCAACTTCCTGGTTGATCCTGTTGTCCTCCACCAGCAGGATTCGAGCTCCGCAGATGGTCGCCAGTTTTTCCTCCAGTCGCGAAACCGGTTCAACGGGGGCGTGCTGTTGCGGATGCTTGTCGTGCGGTATGCGCACAATCGCGTCAAACAACATGGAGGGGGTAACCGGTTTGATCAGCACATCCCTGACATCGATTGTTCCGTCGGCCTGCCGTATAAGTGCATCGTGGTTAAAAGCGGTGATCATCACGATCCGGGGCGATTCTTCGAGCGCCAGCTTCCTGATCCGGCGCGCGGTTTCGATGCCGTCCATCTCCGGCATGCGCCAGTCGAGAAATACCAGATTGAACGGTTCTCCCCTGGCGGCCGCCTGTTCAACCGCTTCCATCGCCAGGGTTCCGGAAGGTACATCCGCAACCTGAAGTGTCATGGATTCCAGCATCTTCCGCAGCACGAGGCGGGCGTTCTCGTTGTCGTCCACCACCAGGGCCCGGCTGTTGTGAAGATCGTGTGCAGAAGCAAGGGTGTTCTCCTGTGTCTCGCTGATAGCGAGCCGGGCGGTGAACCAGAAGGTGCTCCCAACGCCGTATTCGCTTTCAACTCCCACCTCGCCTCCCATCAGTTCGGCCAGCCGTTTGCTGATCGCCAGCCCCAGGCCGGTGCCGCCATACTTTCTGGTGGTTGACATGTCGGCCTGCTGGAAGCTCTGAAAAAGCTGTTTCCGCTGTTCTTCCGTCAGCCCGATGCCGGTGTCGCGTACCGCGAAGTAGAGTGTTACCTCGTCGTCACTCCTTTCCCTGACGCAAATGCTGACGCATATCTCCCCCTCGTCCGTGTATTTGATGGCGTTTGTACCCAGATTGAACAGGACCTGACGGATTCGCAACGAATCGCCGACCAGGTTGAGCGGTATGTCTGGAGCAATATTGAAGATCAGTTCCAGATTTTTGTCGCCGATTTTTTCATTAAGAACTCCGGCAACAGTGCCCAATACCTGTTCGAGGTTGAATTCCGCCCGTTCCAGGGTCAGTTTTCCGGACTCGATCTTCGAAATATCGAGAATATCGTTGATAATCGCCAGCAGATGCTGTCCCGAAACCTGTATCTTGGCCAGATACTCCTGCTGCCGTGGGGTGAGCTCGGTTGTGAGCATCAGATGGGAGAGGCCGATGATGGCGTTCATGGGGGTACGGATTTCGTGGCTCATGTTGGCCAGGAATGCGCTTTTGGCTTCGTTCGCGCTTTCGGCCGCATCCTTGGCCTGTTTCAGCTCCAGTTCGAGCTGCTTGCGTGCCGTCAGGTCGATATGGGTGCCGACGGCGCGCACCGGTTGACCGTTTGCGTCACGGCTCACCACCTTGCTCCGGCTCAGGATCCATTTGTAGCTGCCATCCCTGGCGCGCATGCGGAATTCGATTTCGTATCCGCCCTGCTTTTCGAGCCCTTCCGAAAGCATAGCCAGTACGCGTTCACGTTCATCGGGATGCAGCAGATCGATCAGGTGGCTCTGGGTATCGTGGGGCAGTTCATCCGGTTCATATCCCAGCATTCTGTAATAGGACGGACTCAAATAGGCGGTATTTGTTGTGATATTCCAGTCCCACAGGCCGTCGGAGGTGGCGTCCAGGGCAAACTTGAAACGTTCTTCGCTGGCCTGCAGTTCCCGGGTGCGCTCAG
>CAZRPI010000008.1:8142-29722 GCA_964601865.1 uncultured Pelobacter sp.
CAGATTCTCGATCCGTCCGCCTTCCGCGTCAGCCAAACGCCGGAAGAAGCGGCTGATGAGAACGTACAGGAGTGTTGCCGTGCAGAGGATAAAGAGAAAACCTTTGACGACGGCAAGCCTGACCATTACCGCATGGTCATGAACAAGCCAGCCGAGCACCGTATCGGAGCCGTATATCCAGGCCATGCCGAACAGCGCATATATGGCAACGATCTTTACCGTCTCCAATCCACCCTTGTGATGAGAGTGGTAATTCATGGTTCACACCTCTTCAATACTGTCCGGAGCATTTCAAGGGCGGTTTCGAAATCGTATCCCCGGATCGCCGTTTCAATGCCGGGGAGCTCCTCCGGAAACGCGGTCCTGAGAAGTGCTGACTGCGTTTCCAGCAGATCGCAGGCCGCGGCATCGTCATCCCTGAGCAGGCTTGCCAGTTCGCGGCATACTCCCACCAGCGTGCCCTGGTCGATCGTTACCGGCGCGGACACGAGCTCCGGCGGCAATGTCTCTGCCAAACAGTCAAGTACCTCGTTCAGCGCCCTCTCAACCACCGCCAGCAGGGCATCCAGTTCCTCGCGGCTGAGACCATCACTGATGGACTGCTCCAGGCCGGCGGCGCAGGTTTGCAGGCGGGAAGCGCCGATTGCGCCGGCAACCCCCTTGAGGGTATGAGCCTGAAGTGTGGCGGTTTCCCGGTCCCCGGACTTCAGGGATTGGCGGATTTTTTCGGCCGTTTCCCTGTTACCGGCAAGGAATTTGCGCAGCAGGGAGAGATAGAGCGGTTTCTTGCCGTGCGACCGTTGCAGCCCGAGCGGCATATCGAGGCCGTTGATGGCTACGGGAAGTACCGTGTCACCGCCGTTTGTTCCCGACGGCTCCGGCAATGGCCGCGCGGGGTTCAGGCGCGGCTTGATCCACTTCAGCAGCGCGGTCCACAGCTGCTCCGGCTCGAACGGTTTGGCGATGAAATCGTTCATGCCAGCATCCCGGCAGATGTCCCGGTCCCGCTGCATGGCGTTGGCTGTCATGGCGATAATCGGCCGCCTCGTGTACTTCGGCAGTTTACGGATTTCCTTCGTGGCGGATACGCCGTCCATCACCGGCATCTGCATATCCATCAGCACCAGGTCATAGTCACTTTGCTGCACCATGTCCAGCGCGATTCGGCCGTTATCAGCCGTATCCACCTGGAAGCCGGCCTCTTTGAGCAGGCTCAGAACAAGCTCCTGATTGATCTCGTTATCTTCCACCAGCAGGATCCTGGCATCGCGGATGGTAGCCAGGTTTTCCCGCGGGGCTGAACCGCTTTCATGGCTGTCAGCCGCCGGAAGCGTCTCGCTTGAAACAGGTTCAATTGAGGGCAGGTGGTGTGGCCGGCCTTCGCTGATATCCGCCGGAGTGGTAAACCAGAATACGCTTCCCCTGCCATAGTCGCTCTCGACCCCGATATCGCCTCCCATTAATTCGGCCAGTTGCTTGCTGATGGAAAGTCCCAGGCCGCTCCCTTCGTATTTGCGGCTCAGGCCGTTGTCAATCTGCTGGAACGGCTGGAACAGCTTTTTCAACCCATCGGGTGTGATGCCGATGCCGGTGTCCCGTACGGTAATCAGGTAATTGCCGCCAACGCGTTCGCACTGCACCGAGATGGAGCCGCGTTCGGTGAACTTGACCGCGTTGCTGAGCAGGTTGAACAGAATCTGTTCGATCCGGCGCTTGTCCACGAAAACGGCAGTGATGTCCGGGCCCGCCTCCATGCTCAGCTCAAGCGCCTTGCTTTCCGCCTGGGGGCGTACGCTCTGAACAACTCTCAGAATCGACTCCAGCAGATTGAAGCGCTCCCTGGCCAGCGTCAGTTGCCCCGATTCAATCTTGGAAATATCAAGAATGTCGTTGATCAGGGAGAGCAGATGATTCGCGCTGTTACGCACTATGTCGAGCTGCCTGGCCTGCTCATCGTTGATCGGGCCGCTCAGTTTTTGCCGCAGTATGCCGGTGAAACCGATGATGGAGTTGAGCGGAGTGCGCAGCTCATGGGACATGGTTGCCAGGAACGATGATTTCAGCAGGTCGGCCGCTTCGGCCCGTTCCTTGGCCAGACGGAGCTTCTCCGTAGCTTCGCGTTCACTGGTCATGTCTTCGATGATGACGACCAGTCCGGCGGCCGGATCAGGCTGGCTCACGCGCTGGGCCGATTTGCGGGCCCAGAACGGCGAATTGTCCTTGCGCCGGAGCTGCAGCTCGCTGCGATGGTATGTGCCACTGGCGGCAATGCTTTCCTCTTCTTCGCGGCCGACCATGGCAAAGGTCTGTTCGTCCTCGTACCAGATGCGTGTACTCTGACCGGTCAGTTCGCCGGGCAGGTACCCGAATATTTCTTCCAGAGCCCGGTTGCAGCGCGCGATGACACGGTTGCGCATTAATAAGATCCCGACGGTGGCCGATTCGAAGATGGCGCGCTGCTCCTGGTAGATCGCCTCAAGCTCGGCGGTGCGCGTTGCGACCAGTTCCTCCAGGCGCAGGCGGTATGTCTCCAGCTCCCCTTCCCTCGCTTTTTGTTCCGTGATATCACGCCAGACGGCGCAGACGAGCGGCCGCCCTCCCAGCGTGATCGATCTGAGCGTTACGGCCACATCCCGCGGGCTGCCGTCCCTGTGCCGATGGCGGGTCTCAAAGGAAGCCGGCGTTCCTTGCGCCGCGCTTTCAATGTTTCCGGCAATCTGTTCCGGGCTGTGTTCCGCCTGGATATCGGCAATCGACAGACGGACAAATTCCTCGCGTGTATAGCCGAGGTCCTGGTGGGCCATGGCGTTGAAATCGATGAAGCGGCCCGTTTGAGTATTCATGAGGATAATGGCGTCGGTTGTCTGGGCGAACATGGTGGCCACGAGCCGTTCCTGCTCCTTAATCGCTTCCAGCGCATTCCGGCGATCGATGATGTCGGCCAGCCGCTTTACAATGGCTTCCGCCAGAAGGCGCTCTTCCCTGAGAAACGGACCCTCATCCTCAGGTGGCCGTTCTTCAAGGTAGGCGATCGTCAGCTTGATGTTTTCACCCTGTGAAACCGGAGTCTCGACGGTTAGCATCCAGTCCGTATCGGTAAAGGTCGATGTACTGATGGCGCTGTCGCCGTAGTCGAGGTGAGCGGCCGTGATTTCCGGGTACTGCCAGCTCAAAGGGATACGGTTGACAACCAGACGCAGTTGCGTCTCCAGAGGAGCGCTTATGTCTTCGGTCAAGGCAAAGATATCGTACAGGCAGCTCTGCTCCTTGATCCGCTCGCGCAGATCGCGCTGGTTTTTCCGGATCTCCGTGATGTCCTCTTTGATGGCAAGGTAGTGGGTGATGGCGCCCTGCCGGTCGCGTAGCGGCGAGATGATATTCCGCTCGGTATAGTCACTGCCGTCCCTGCGGCGGTTGCTGAACTCTCCCTTCCAGATTTCGCCACGCTCCAGTTGTTGCCACATGCCGCTGAACGTCTCCTCCGATGTCTTGCTCGAACTCAGAAAAGTTACGTGGCGCCCCAGGGCCTCTTCGCTGCTGTAGCCGGTAACCGCGCTGAAGGCCGGGTTGACATATTCGATGTTTCCGGAAGTATCGCTGATCATGATCGGAGTCGGGCTCTGTTCCACGACTTGCGACAGCTTGCGCAGCCCTTCCTCCGCCTTCCTGCGGTCCGAGATATCCCTGGTTACGCCCCGGACCTCGATCCTGCCGGTTGACTGGTTTGTCACCAGGCTGGTGACGACTTCCGCCCAGATTGTCGAACCGTCACGGCACCACAGCTCGATATCGTCTACGAAGCTGTCGCTGCTCTGTATTTTTCCTTCCCTGAATGCGGCCACGCGTTCGGCCAGCAAGCCACGGGCCCGCAGCGCGCTCTCGGGCGCCAGTGTGTCCTCCAGCGGCCGCGCCATGACCTCCCGCGCCGTGAAACCGCTCAAATTGATCGTTGATGAACTGACATACAGAAAACGCCGCGCTTCAGGATCCATCGTCCAGATTACGTCAGCCATGCTTTCGGCCAGTTCCCGGTACTTTTTCTCACTCTCCATGATTTCCAGCGACAGACGCGCCCGCTCGGCCTCACGCCGGAAGTGATCGAGGGCGAAATCGATGTTCAGCGCCAGTTTCCGGCACAGATTTTGGGCGTCGTCATCGAACACGTCCCGTCTGTCGGCATAGATGGTCAGTGCGCCGATCACGGCGCCCTCATGGTGCAGGGGAAGAGCCGCTGAAGCGGCCCAGCCGTAACGGCGGCCGCGCTCATGCCATGGTTCGGTCGCGGGATCTTTCATGAAATCATGACACCAGAACGGGCGATCCTCGCGGATGGCGATGCCGGTCGGACCGCGTCCGGATGCATCGTCGCCATCAACCGAAATCCGGATGTCTTTGAGGTAATCCGTTCCTTCGCCGCAACTGGCTATCGGGTGCAGCAGTCGGTCGCCTTCGCCGAGCAGCCCGATCCAGGCCATCTTCAGGCCGCCGAAAAGCACCAACGAACGGCAGATCTCCGGCCACAGCTCCGCCTCTTCCCGGCAGTGGATGATGGCATGGTTGCAGTTGCTCAGCGTGGCGTACAGATTGGAGAGGTGAAACGCTTTCTTTTCGGCTGCCACGCGGCCGGTTACATCCCGGGAAAGCACGATGAAGTGCGGCTCTTCGCCGTTCTTGCCCGGTTTACGCGCGACGGATAGCTCGAACCAGCGCTCTTCTCCGGCCAGCGGCAGCCGGATCATCCGTCCATAATTCTTGCCGTTCACGGCGGAGCTTTCAAGGGCTTCCAGAACGGTTGCCGCGGCTTCGGGCGGCATAACCTCCGTCACGCGGCGGCCCATCAGATTCTCCGGTGGCGCCGCCAGGAGGCTGTCTTCCATCGACTTCACCTGGATATAGCGGCCGGACTGATCGAGTTCGAAGAGGAGATCCGGGATGGCTTCCAATGTGGCGGCCAGATCGTCACGGGCATTCCGGGCGTCCTGGTGCGCCTTCCGTAATTCGTCTATGCTGCTTGATAATTCAGCGGTTTTTCCTTCCACCCGTCGCCGTAACGCGTAATTCCACATCAACAGCGCACAGGCGGTGAACAGCAGCGCGGCAAGCGCATAGCCGACATAACGTGAGATCAAGAGAGTTGTTTCGGAGCTTTTATGAAGCAGGTCCGCCCCCAGCCATTTTTCCTTGAGCGCCTGGCGCTCGGCGGGAGTGATCCGTGCAAAACCGTTGGCGATGTGCGCCTGCAGCGCACTGTTGCCTTTGCGCACCGCCCAGTGGAGCCTGGAGGAATACAGGGGAGGAGAGTGACGGAATTCCCTGTTCAGGTTACGGCGGGCCAGGAAATAGGTTGCGGGCTGTTCGTTCATGCAGAACACCCGCACTTCCCCGCGGCTGGCCGCGTCGATCAGCATTTCGTAGCTTTGGTATTGCCTGAGGTTTTCTGATCCCCCTGCACGTAGCGCATCGATACATTTGTCGCCGGCTTTTACCCCCACGGTAAAAGGTTTGCTGGTGTTGATATCAACGATGCCGCTCAGGTTTTTGTGGAAAAACAGCATTACGTCGAGGGCGATGTAAGGCTCGGAAAAATCGTAGAGCTGCCTGCGTGGCCCGGTTATGCCGATGGTGTCGATAACATCGGCGCCACCTTCCCTCATTACGTCCTGGGCTCTTGCCCATTCCATGGCCCGCAGTTCAACCCTGGTTCCGGTGCGTTTCTCCCACAGCTCCCAGAGTTCCTTGACCATTCCCTGCAATTTGCCCGAAGCATCCCGGAAGACCAATGGCGGGAAATTATCGTCCAGTACCACCGTGATCTTCCGGGGTGTCGCGGTGCGCGTCTCAGCGGCATTCGCCCGGATGGCGGTAACAAGCAGGCAGCAGAGCATCACGCACCACCAGAGGCTGGCGAAACGCGGCTTCAAACCGCTGGCATTTCTATGTGGGTTGTTTGTAACTACCATCTCAAATCCCTCGGCCATCATGCGCGTTTCAAACCGCTGGCATTTTTTTGGGGATGTTTGTCCCCATAGCGTATCCATCAGGAGGGTCTTTATATTGTTTTCCGTGTTTTCATTGTTTTTTCCAGGGCTTCAAGGGCAGCCTCGAAATCGTACCCGCGGATGGCGGCTTCGATGCCGGGGAACTGCTCCGGAAAAGAGGCCCTGAGCAGATCTTCGTGCGCGTCCAGCAGGTCACAGGCCGCGGAATCGTCTTCTTTCAGCAGGGTCGACAGCCTGTGGCAGATGCCTTTCAAAGCTGCCCGGTCCACCATTGCCGGCCCGGCCGCATGTTCCGCCGGAAGTTTCGCCTCAAGCTCGGCCAGCAGGCCGCCCAGCGCCGTATCAAACTGAGATAGCAGAGCATCGGTCTCCCCGCGGTTCCGGCGTTTCCTGATCGCCTGCTCCAGGTCGGCGGCGCAAGTCTGCAGACCGGTTGCCCCGAGGTTGCCGGCCACCCCCCTGACGGTGTGGGCCAGTAGCTGGGCCGCGCATGCGTCATCGCCGTCAAGGGCTCGACGGATTTCCGCGCTTGTGCTTCTGTTGCCGCTCAGGAACTTGCGCAGCAGGGAGAGGTAGAGCGTCTTTTTGTTGTTTGACCGTTGCAGGCCGAGCGCCAAGTCGATACCGGCGATAAATTCGGGAAGAACGTGCTCCCCGTCTGCGGCCGGCGGCTGACTGTGCGTGACGGGAACGGCGTTCAGCCGCGGTTTGTTCCATTTCAGCAATATCTGCCAGAGCTGGGCCGGATCGATCGGTTTGGACAGGTAGTCGTCCATGCCCGCTTCGATACAGTCATCCTGGGATTGCTGCATGGCATTGGCGGTCATGGCGACGATCGGCAGCCGGTCCCACGCCTGGTTTTCCCGGATCTTGACCGTTGCGGTCACGCCGTCCATCTCCGGCATCTGCATATCCATCAGCACCAGGTCATACCTGGTGCGTTTCAGCATCTCCAACGCTATGCGGCCATTGCCGGCCATATCCACCCGCAGCCCGGCTTCCGTCAAAAGCTCGACGGCAACCTCCTGGTTGATCTCGTTGTCTTCCACCAGCAGGATATGGGCGCCCCGGATATCGCCAAGCCTTTCCTCCAGTTCGGAAAGGGTTGCCCCAAACCCTTGTTCTTTCGTGCGATCACCACGAAGGGAGCGGATGGCGGCGTCGAACAGCATGGAGGGGGTTAACGGCTTGACCAGCACCGCGTCGAAACATGCCTCATCCGTAGAACTCAGGATTTCATCACGGTCAAAGGCGGTTATCATGACGATGTGGGGTGCGGGGTCGAGTCCCAGCGCCTTGATGCGCCGGGCGGTTTCGATGCCGTCCAGTTCCGGCATCTGCCAGTCGAGGAAGACGATGCTGAACGGCTGCCCCTGGTTTGCGGCACACTGGATTTCCCGGATCGCTTCGGCGCCGGAAGATGCGCTGGCTGCGCTGAATGTCATGGAACGCAGTATTTCGTGAATCACCTGGCAGGCATTCCGGTTGTCATCCACCACTAGGGCGCGGCATTCGCGCAGGTCCGGGCTGGGAAGCAGGTGATACGTTTGATCCATTTCGACACCGACCGGGACGGTGAACCAGAAGGTGCTGCCAACGCCCGGCTCACTGTCAACGCCGACCTCGCCCCCCATCAGTTCGCTCAGCCGCTTGCAGATAACCAGCCCGAGACCGGTGCCGCCGTATTTGCGCGTGGTTGACATATCCGCCTGCCGAAAACTCTGGAACAGCAGCTCACGCTGTTCGCCGGTCAGGCCGATGCCGGTATCCCGTACCGAGAAATAGAGCAGCAGCCCTCTGGCGGTACGCTCCCTGACCCGCACGGAAACGCAGATTTCGCCGCGCTCCGTGAATTTGACGGCATTGGAGCCGTAATTGAGCAGGATCTGGCCGATACGCAGCGGATCGCCGATCAGATTGCTGGGCACGTCCGGCGCGATGTCGAAGATGAGTTCCAGACCCTTGCCGCTGGCCTTTTCGTTGAGGAATCCGGCGGCGTTGTTCAGAAGCTCCTCCAGATCGAAGCCAGTCTGCTCGACGGACAGTTTCCCGGCTTCTATCTTGGAGAAATCCAGGATGTCGTTGATGATGCCCAGCAGGAGCTGGCCGGATGTCTGGATCTTGGTCAGGTAATTTCTGAGCCGGGGAGAGGGGTCTGCATTGAGCGCCAGATGGCACATGCCGATGATGGCGTTCATGGGGGTGCGGATTTCGTGACTCATGTTGGCAAGAAAATCTGACTTGGCCCGGGTGGCCGCCTCGGCTGCCTCCTTGGCCTGGCGAAGCGCTTCGGCGGCGGCCCGCTCGGTGGTGATATCTTCAATAATGCTGACAATCCCTTTGGAGAGATCGTTCCGGTCGAGCGCCTGCCCGGAGAGTCGCGCCCAGAAGGTGGCACCGTCCTTGCGGATCAGCAACAACTCCAGACGGTTCGACTCTCCCCGCGCCATCTGCGCATACACATCCCTGCCGATCATTTCATAGGCTTCTTCATCCAGGTACCAGGAGCGCGTTGATTTACCGTCCAGCTCACCCGGTCCGTAGCCTAAAATCTCCTCCATCTTGCTGTTGCAGCGTACGATGGTCCGCTCCCTGATCAGCGCGATCCCCCGGTCGGTGGCCTCAAAGATGGCTTGCTGTTCGTCATTCACGGCCTGCAGTTCGGCGGTGCGGAAGGCGACGAGTTGCTCAAGTTGCGCCAGAACTTCGTCCTTGGCGCGGCTTGCCTCCTCCGCGGCCTGTTTGGCTTCAAGCAGTTGCGCTTCGTTACGTTTCAGATCGGAAATGTCGCGGATGATCCCGATGGCGTGCCAGAGTCCGTCCAGTGCGACTGCCGACAGGGACAGGGCCACGGATATTTCCCGGCCGTCTTTTCGTCTTGCGCAAAGTTCCATGGTTTTACCGATGGCGTTGCCGCGGCCGGTGCGTTGAAAGCTGGAAAACGCCCCATGAAAGGCGGAAAGGTAGCGCTCAGGGGCAATCAGCTCGTGGAGGTGCTGTCCGATCGCCTCTTCGGCCTTGAATCCCAGGATCTGCTCGGCGGCAGGGTTCCAGTATGAAACGTCGCCCCTCGGATCGATAATCAGAATGGCGTCTCTGGCCGAATCCGTAATGCTGCGCAGCCGTTTTTCGCTTTTCAGAAGATCCTTTTCAGTCTTTTGCCGGGCCTTGATCGCTTCGGAAAACGCCATGACCGCTTCCGCCATGGCGAGCATCGGGGCGCTATGGGGCCTGGCTATCAGTTGTTGAATCTCCTCCGGGTGTTTCAACAGGCCGGACTCGGCCAGCTCGCTCAGCGAAGCTGAGACCAGCGTTGTCTGTCTGGCAAGGCGTTGCGCCGATATGAACCATAGAATGATTGAGAACGACACGAACAGAACGCAGATGGCAAGCGTTCTCCGCGAAAAAAACTTCAGTTCGTCGCCGAACTCCCTGTTGCGGGTCGTTGCGTGTCCTGCCAGGTTGGCGATAACCTTTTCCGAGTGTTCGGTGATGGCAATATACGAGGTTGCGGCCTGATTCAGGTACGTTCTGGCACGAGCCGGGTCTATGGCAATAATATCCGTGGCCATGATGACCAGTTTGCGATACCTGTCAAAATCGCTCCTGAGCCGTAATAGTTCATCAGACCGCAGTTTCCGGTTGGTAGTGTCGTCGCTCAGCGTCAACAGCTTTCGATCCAGTTTCGCGAAGCGATCCACGATCCCGGTATGGGTCTGATAGATCCGGGCCTCGTCGAGTTCGCGCTTGTCCGCCTGTTTCAGCAGAACGGTCAC
Source organism: uncultured Pelobacter sp. (assembly GCA_964601865.1). Classification (GTDB taxonomy): domain Bacteria; phylum Desulfobacterota; class Desulfuromonadia; order Geobacterales; family Pseudopelobacteraceae; genus Pseudopelobacter. Next base: position 17,918 of record CAZRPI010000008.1, read on the forward strand.
GCGATGGTGAATCATGTTCATGTCGATGTTGAATTCGGTAGCGCCGTTGATTTCGCGCATGTTGTTCGCGAACTCTGACGTTTTGAGGTCATGAGCGTTTTGGATATGCAGGAGATTCCAGATGAAAAACAGACCGATTGCGGCCAGCGCGAAGGCAACCGGCAAAAAGAAAAGCGCGAAAAACGACGAGCGGAATTGGTTCATGATGCCATCCTGCTATTTCAGTAAGCGTTCCATTTTATCTTTTTCTTGAAAAAAGGGGGGCATATAAATCATCCCAGGACAGGCGCCGCCCGTATTTTAATGTATCACTATATTGACTGACAGGTTGGGCATTTTGAATAATTTACTTACTGCAACGTACCCCCCGCCCCTCTAACCCACCCTGGGCGCCCGAAATACACCTCCGGAAGGTTTACAATTCTCTCAATCCTTCTACACTTAAACGCACAACCTTGACATCAACGGGCGCACGACAAAAGAAGGGCAGCAGGCCATGCGCCTGAGGTCTTGTCCCAAAGGCTTAAACGGAGACGGTAAAGATTGTCGCCATTGATGGGCTGCTTGGTTTGGGCTGGATATGGGGATCCGACACGATACTCGGCTGGTTTGTTCATGACCAGGCCGCTCTGGCCATGTTCGATCGAGACATGCACTTGAGGAGGTTTACCATGGACTCGGCATCACGCGTCGGCCAGAATAGCGCCATGGCCAGGCAGAAACTCCTGATCGTCGATGATACAGCGGAGAACCTGCAGGTACTGTATCGCACACTCATGGATGAGTATGAAATCTTCAGCGCAACCAATGGCGCAGAAGCCATCATGCTTGCCAGATCCCAGCGGCCCGACCTGATTTTCCTGGATGTCGTGATGCCGGAAATGGATGGCTATGAGGTCAACGCCGCATTGAAGGCGGATGCCGTGACGTGCGATATTCCGGTCATCTTCATTACCGCAAAAACGGATACGGAAAGCGAAACGCGGGCCTTGTCCGCCGGAGCCGTGGATTGCATCCACAAGCCGCTCGACATGGAGGTCGTGCGCGCCCGTGTCAGGCTGCATCTCGAACTGTCGCGACACTGCAACCACCTGGAGAAACTGGTGTATGCCAGAACCCGCGAACTGGCTGAAGCGCGTGACGCGGCCAAGAACGCGAACCTGGCAAAAAGCGCGTTCCTGGCTAACATGAGCCACGAATTACGTACGCCGATCAATCATATCATCGGGATAGGATATCTGCTGGAAAAACGCATCACGGATGAACGGGCAAGACAATTGCTGACAAAGAGTCAACAGGCGTCCCGGCATCTGCTCGGCCTGATCAACAACATCCTGAATTATTCGGCATGCGAGGATGATCAGGTTCAGCTCCGGACCAGCGATTTTGAACTGACAACGTTGCTCGACCAGGCCGAAAGCGGTATCCGCGAAACAGCCGCCAGTAAAGGGCTCGAACTCATCCGTGAGATCGAGCCAGCGCTTCCCCTCTGGCTGAAGGGAGACCCGAGCCGCTTGCAACAGATACTTGGCAACCTGCTGAACAATGCGGTTAAGTTCTCGGAGCGAGGCAGCATTACAATTCGTGCTCTCCTGGTCGATGCGCATAAAGATGACGTATCCGTGCGCTTCGAGGTTGAGGATCAGGGCAAGGGAATTGCCCCGGAAGAGCGGGTCGGGTTGTTTCAACCATTCCACCAGGGTGACAGATCATTAACCCGAAGGTTTGGAGGACTCGGGCTGGGGTTGGCGCTCTGCTGGCGCCTGGTATCGCTGATGGCTGGTGAGATGGGGGTCACCACTCTGCCGGGGCAGGGATGCGTGTTCTGGTTCAGCGTGCGTCTTGCCGTCGGCGAGAGCACGTCCGCGGATACGACCAGCGTGGCACGGGTTGACTGGGAACAGGCCGGCGCACTCATTGCTTATCTTAAGCAACTCCTGGCCGACGATGACGCAGAGGCGCTGTCCCTGTGGCACGAATCACATCAGTTGCTTGCGCCCGTACTGAGTGGAAGGCTTGAGGCATTCCAAAAAGCAATCGAAGGTTATGATTTCGAAACCGCGCTGCAGCTGTTGCGCGAGGCTGTCGAGACAATGCCGGAATTGCCGGCTATGTTTTAGTAGCATCGATGCGCTTGAGCAGCATTTGTCAACATCGCTTTTTGAGCTGGAACAAGACAACCGAATGAGTACGCTCTATCGTCGCATGGCCTTGAATTATAAATACACTATTGAATTAGAAATGGAATAAGGAGAAAACAGGGGGGCACGTCTACATTCCACACTTCATGAAGGATACTCTCGCAAATTCAAAAGACACTGCCTTGGTTCATGCTTCGACAAGCTCAGCACGAACGGCACTACAGTCAGTTAGGGCATGAAAGTCCGTTCGCCCTGAGTCTGTCGAAGGGCGAAAAGGGCTTTTTGCGATGTCATCGTGAAGAGTGTAAACGCGACCCCTTTTGCCCCTTGAATCGATAAATGCTTGTCAGGAAAAAACCGGACTTAACAGATGTAAAGCTAGATCCCCGCCAGTTCGTCGGCAACTTTCACCAGATTGGGGAGGTCCGGCTTGGTAAGGATGTGGTTTGCTCCCAGCCCGATCCATTTCCGCTTGTTATCCTCCGACGCCAGGGAGGAGAAGATGACCACCGGCAGTTCCTTGAGCCCCTCGCTCTTGCGGACCAGCGACGTAAGGTGCAGGCCGTCCATCTGGGGCATTTCCACATCGGTGATCAACAGGCTGAGCCTGTCCGTAACAGCCACCCCATCCTGGGTGCTCTGGGCGAGCTTGCCCTGGATCATTTCCCAGGCAACAGCGCCATTTTCGGCCTCTTCTACCAGATAACCGGCGTTGCGGAGCGTTCCGCACATGCTGGCGCGAATGAAATGAGAGTCATCGGCCACGAGTATCGTCCTCTGAGAGCGACTGGCGCCGGAATCCCGTTCCAGCAGCGCGGCATCGTCCACCGGCCTGAGGGCGCTCTGGGAACAGAGTTCGCCTACGATCTTCTCGAAGTCCAGAATCAGGATAATCCGGTCATCCATCTTCACCATACCGGTTACCTGATCACTGTACACGGTTCGTGAGGGAGGCTCCACGTTCTGCCAGGAAATGCGGTAGATCCTGGAAACGGAGTGTACGAGCACCCCCACCACCAGGTTGTTGAACTCCAGCACCACCACCCGGTCCGCCTGCAGCTCACCCGTATCCTTGCCAAGGACCCTGGCCAGATTTATAACCGTAATGACCTTGTCGCGCAGCTTGATCATCCCCTCGACACCGGGCTTGGCGTTCACCACCTTCGACATCTGGGGCAACCGGATGATTTCGCGCACCTTGGCCACATTGACCCCGTAATGGCAGGGGATCACGTTTCCATGCCAATCCATTTCATCGATTCTGAATTCGACGATTTCCAGTTCATTGGTATCGCTCTCCAGCAGAATCTTGTCACTGTTGTTCATAGTCGCATCCCCTCCTCGAAACGTTAATTAACTATACCTGTATACCACTGATTAGTAAATCGGCAATTTCACGCGCAGCCCGATCCCGATCCTGCCTCCCCAGGAAGATGAAGAGAGAAGCCGAGAGGTTCATCGGATTCGGATCAACCGGGCTCCGCCCCCGCAACCTTGACACTCCACCACGCCTGTGCTAGCTTTAATTCTCCGTAATTTCGCGCCATTGGAGTCATCGATGTTTTATCCCGATTTTACCACGTTCCAGGAACTTTCCAACAGGGGTAACCTCATACCGGTTTACCGTGAAATAATGGCCGACATGGATACCCCGGTCACCGCCTTCAAAAAACTGGATGACGGCCGTTTTTCCTTCCTGCTCGAAAGTATTGAAGGTGGCGAAAAGTGGGCGCGCTACAGTTTCCTCGGCTCCACCCCCTCCATGATCGTCCGCTCCAGGGGTAAATGCGTGGAAATAGTGGAGCACGGAGTTACCACCACCCTCACCTGCGACGACCCGCTGGGATGCATCCGAGAGGTCATGGCGCGCTTCGCGCCGGTGGAGGTTGAGGGGCTTCCCCGCTTCTTCGGCGGCGCGGTCGGCTATCTCGGCTATGACATGGTACGGCAGTTCGAAGATCTTCCCACGGAAAAACCGGCTGTTATCAACGCCTATGACTCGTACCTGCTGATAACCGACACCATCGTCATTTTCGACACCATGAGCCAGAAGATCAAGGTGGTTTCCAACGCCCACATCACCGGAGAAAAGACTCTCCGGGAAGCCTACGGGGAAGCGATGGCCAACATTGACTCCATCGTGAAGCGCCTCAGGGCGCCGCTTCCCGTAATGACTTCCTCTCCCGCCGCCAGACGCACGGAACTTGCTTCAAACATCAGCCGGAAAGACTACGAGACCGCGGTTGAGAAGGCAAAGGAGTACATACGGGCCGGGGACATCATCCAGGTGGTTCCCTCACAGCGTTTCAGCGGAAAACTGGAAGCCGACCCGTTCGACGTCTATCGCGTCATGCGCACCCTTAACCCCTCTCCGTACATGTTTTTCCTGAGACTGGACAATACCGTCATCGCGGGCGCCTCACCGGAGGTCATGGTACGCAAGGAGGGAAGGCGCGTGGAACTCCGCCCCATCGCCGGCACCCGGCCGCGCGGCGCCAATCCCGCGGAAGACGCGCGACTGGCCGGGGAGCTCATGGCCGATCCCAAGGAGCGGGCGGAGCATGTCATGCTGGTGGACCTGGGAAGAAACGATCTCGGCAGGGTCTGTGAAACCGGCAGCGTGAGGGTTTCCGAGCTGATGGTCATCGAGCGCTACTCCCACGTCATGCATATCGTCTCCAACGTGCAGGGAGAGCTGAAAGAAGAGAGCGACGCCTTCGACCTGGTGCGGGCGACCCTTCCGGCCGGCACCCTTTCGGGTGCGCCGAAAATAAGGGCCATGCAGATCATCGACGAGCTGGAACCGGTGCGCCGCGAGGTCTACGGCGGCGCGGTCGGCTATTTTTCCTTTTCGGGCAACATGGATCTTGCCATAACCATCCGCACCCTGGTCATCAAGGACGGCATGGTGCACCTGCAGGCCGGCGGCGGCGTGGTGGCGGACTCCGATCCGGCCGCGGAATGGCAGGAAACGGTGAACAAGGCCATGGCGGCGCGCCGGGCAATCGAGATCGCCGAGGAAGGACTGGAATAAGCCCGTATCAAATCGAAAACCGGGGGATTTGTCGCGGATTCCAAGACGCGGGAAATCCCCTTTTCCCGTTTTTTATCCGGAGCATTTATGGAACCATTGACATACGTCACGAACAGACTGGTAAAGAAAGAGGATCTGAACCACCACGGCACGCTCTACGCGGGACGCAGCGCCGAATGGTTCGTGGAGGCCGGATTCATCGCCGCGGCGGGCCTTACCAGCCCCGAGGGCATCGTCTGCGTGAAGATCCACGGGATGACCTTCCGACGACCGGTGAAGGGGGGAGAGATCGTCACCTTCGAGAGCAGGGTTGTCCTGGCCGGACGCACCTCCCTGCACGCCCATGTCCGGATGAGGGTTAAAGACGAATTCGTGATGGAAGGGTTCATCACCTTCGTGAATGTCGATGCCGACGGCCGCGCCCTGCCGCACGGGATCGTAATAACCCCGGCTTCGGAGACGGATCGGCTCCTTCAGGAACGCATGGAGGAACTGCTGGCGGATACGCCGTCCTGACGCCAGCGGCATTTCCGGCAGGACCCCGGCGGATCACCGTTTGACCCTCCTCATTTGCTGACCCGACCGGCTCTTTTCCGGCCTGCCGTCATGCTTCAGCCCCTGTGACAACCTGACCGTGGCCGCGATGTTGCGCGACGTACGGCGGATGTTCTCCGCCGCCTCGGCCAGGGCATCCTCCAGACTGCACGGCCCCGGCGTAATGGGAAACACCGCGTCGATGCCGTGGACACGCGACAGGTTCAGATCACCCGAGAGACCGCCGACGACGGCAATAACCGGCTTCCTCAGGCACCTGGCGATGCGCGCCACCCCGTGCGGCGTCTTGCCGCCGAAGGTCTGACGGTCCATTCGTCCCTCTCCGGTGATGACCAGGTCCGCATCGCGGACCATTGAATCAAAACCCACCACATCCATGACTATCTCCACCCCGGGAGAAAGCCGCCCCCCCAGGGCCAGCAGGGCGGCTCCCATCCCGCCGGCGGCGCCGGAACCGGGCGTCCCGGCCACATCCACCCCCAGATCACGGTCGATCACGGCGGCGTAATGCGCCAGATTGGCGTCCAGCTGCCTGACCATATCCCTGGTGGCCCCCTTCTGGGGACCGAAGACCGCCGATGCGCCCCGTTTTCCCACAAGGGGATTGTTCACGTCACAGGCCACATCGATGACCACATCCCTCAGTCGCGGGTCCAGGCCGACCGCGTCAATCCCCTCCAGACGGCCCAGTGCGCCGCCTCCGGCTCCCACATCCCTTCCCTCCCGGTCAAAAAGCCTCATGCCGAGGGCGCCGAGCATGCCCGCGCCGCCGTCATTGGTGGCGCTGCCTCCGATGCCGACAACGATGCGGGACACACCGGCGGAGAGCGCCGCCCGGATCAGTTCGCCCGTGCCGCGGGAGGTGGTCAGCATGGGGTTGCGCCGTTCCGGAGGGACCAGAGCCAGGCCGCTGGCGGCGGCCATTTCAACGATCGCGGTACGGCTATCACCGGTGAGGCCGAAAAACGAATCCACCGGCGTACCCAGGGGGCCGGTCACTTTAACGGGGACGATCCTGCCGCCGGTTGCCGCCACCATGGCCTGTACCGTTCCCTCGCCGCCATCCGCCAGCGGCGCCAGGACACAGTCGGCATCGGGGAATATTTCCCTGAAGCCCGCCGCGATCTGTTCAGCCACCCGGTGAGCGGACAGGCTCTCCTTGAAAGAATCGGGGGCAATCACCACTTTCATGCGCAAGGCACCTTTCCGTATCGTAAAATCAGCATATCCGGGGGCTGTAGTGGCGCTTGAGCCAGCGGCACAGGCCATCCATGCCCGGAAAAAGGACCCTCTCATTCACGTTCGACTGGTCGAGCTTGTCCCGGATCTCCCATTTCAGGGATGCCGGCACGATGATCCTCTTTGCAAGACCGGGGTGAGCCACCAGCCACTCGTCCAACGCCAGGCAGGGATCGGACATGACCGAACAGAAGGCGTACTGATTCACGATCCGGTCATCTATGGAGGGGGGTTCGAAGAAGATTACCACCTTTTCGTCCGCCAGGGCGTTCAGTTCCGGCAGCGAATTGATCTCTTCCGAGAGCAGCTGGACGGTCAGAATGTTGGCCCCCTCCCGTTCAACCCAGGCCCTCAGCCTTTGGGGGAGAAGCTCATGCGCCTTAACATAGTCAACCACCCAGATGGCTCCATCCCGGTCGAACCTTTCGATATTGGCGGTGGCGAAATGCATGGCGATGAACGGGGAATAGGTCCAGTCGAGCACCCTGGTGGGGAGGCCGTAGTGCTGGGCAACCGAGAGCCAGTGCCAGAGCGAGTCATGCTCAACCACATTACGGTAGGCGTACTTCTTGAAATTCCTCAACATGTGCCTTTCCAGTTCCGCGTACCTCCCCCCCAGGCGCATCAGGGTGGTTTCAAGGCGGTACGCCGAATCCGAAAGCCCCCGGAAGGCGAAACGCGCGCGAAAGCGCCGCAGATCCTCGTTCCATGAGCCGGCAAACAGCTCATCCTGGAGCTGGTCCCAGGTTTTGACTTCGACGGTTTCCAAGGCTGCTGGTCCTCCCCTTTCAGATCCGGAACCACTTTCCGGAAATTTCCCGACATCAAATCACATTGTAAAACTATTGTAAAACGGATTGTTATGCTCCCCGTTTCCGGGGCGATTCTATACAATGAACGGATAGAACGCCGCACAACTCCAAAGGAGAAAGAATGACGCATCATTCAGCAGCAATTCACCCACACCATCCCCTGGGAAACAGGGCGCGGATCCTTCTGTCCAGCGTCTTCGGCCCCTACGGCCGGGATGACGGGTATGGAAGCCGCGGCATCAACCCAATGGAACTGTACCAGAACCAGGTTACCCGTCTGCAGGGGGGATTTTCCCTCCGGATGTTTCACCGTTCCTTCGGGCTGATGATGATTCAGGCCAATATCGACGCACCCTGCACCCTCCTGGATTTCCCCACCCTGCAGGATTTCGAGGAAGAGCTTGCCGGCAACGCTTACGACGTGATCGGCATCAGCGCCATCATCGCCAATGTGGGCAAGGTGGCCGAGATGTGCCGCATCATCCGCAGGCGCCAGCCAAGGGCGACCATCGTCGCCGGCGGGCACATCGCCAACAAGGAGGGTCTGGACAGGCTGATCGACGCCGACCTGATCGTGGCCGGGGAGGGAATCGGCTGGTTCAGGCGCTACCTGGGCCAGGATGACCGGCAACCGATCAGACACCCGGCGGTCCTCTCCAGTTTCGGTTCCAGAATCATGGGAATCAATATCGGCGACACGCCCGACCGGACGGCCGCGATCCTGATCCCGTCCGTGGGATGCCCCCTGGGGTGCAACTTCTGCTCGACCTCCGCCCTGTTCGGCGGCAAGGGGAAATTCATCAATTTCTACGAGACCGGCGATGAGCTCTTCTCCGTGATGTGCGGAATCGAACGCGGCCTCGGCGTAAACTCCTTCTTCGTCCTGGACGAGAACTTCCTGATACACCGGAAACGGGCCTTGCGCCTGCTGGAGCTGATGGAGGCAAACGACAAGAGCTGGTCCCTGTCAGTATTCAGCTCGGCGCGGGTGCTGCACTCCTACAGCATGGAGCAGCTCATGGGGCTGGGAATCGGCTTCGTCTGGATGGGGCTGGAAGGCGAGAAGAGCGCCTACGGAAAGCTCAGTGGAGTCGATACCCTGGAACTGGTGCGGCAACTGCAGGCAAACGGCATCCGGGTTCTGGGATCATCCATCCTCGGCCTGGAGGATCACCGGCCCGAAATGATGGGGGATATCATCCGATACGCGGTCCGTCACGAAACGGTTTTTCACCAGTTCATGCTCTACACCCCGGTTCCCGGCACGCCCCTCCATGAAAGACACAGACGGGACGGCACCCTGCTGCCGGAATCCCGGTTCCCGTTTGCCGACGCCCACGGCCAGTACCGATTCAACTACCGGCACCCCCATTTCAGCAACGGGGAAGAGGAGTCATTCCTCCTGGATGCGTTCCGGATCGATTTCGAGGTCAACGGCCCCAGCCTGCTGCGTCTGATCCGGGTCCTGCTCAACGGCTGGCGGAATAGCGGCCCCCAGCCGCGCCGCGTTAGGAAGCGCATTGCCCGTGAAGTCGCGCCGCTCCGCGCCGCCTATGCCGGCGCCGTCTGGGCCATGACCAGGTACTACCACCACAACCGGTCCACCCGACAGAAGGCGGAGAAACTGCTCGCCGACATCTACGAATCATTCGGCCTGAAGACGCGGCTGCTGGCGCCCCTGATCGGCAGATACGCCCTGAAGCGCCTGGTCAAGGAGGAAGAGCGTCTGGCGACGGGCATGGACTACGAACCCCGCTCCTTCCGGGAAAGGAACGCGGCGGCCCTGGCCCTGGAACGGCGCAACGCCGGGAGCGGAAGCAAGATCCGACCGATGCATCCCATGCCGGAACCGGCCATGCGCTGAGCGCCGGTCAGCTCAGCACGCCCCTCTCACCTCACTGACCGTAAAAAGGCGGCCAGACAGCCGCCCTTTTACGGTCAGTAGCAAGAAGGTCTCAACGACTCTTGTCCAGAACCCTCATGGCCAGCGGAACCGTGGTTATGGCGCCGACCAGAAACAGGAGCCAGCCGACGGTCCTGCGCTGCTTCCTTTCGATCCGGTCAGCCAGCAGCAGGGCAAGTCCGCCGCCGAGCGCAACCCGTGTACCGGCAATGGCGGCCACTTCCGGGATGGTCAGTCTGCTTTCCTTCATGAATTCTCCTTTCGAAGAAACATTCCCGGGAATACGGGCGGCACAATCAGATTCCCTCTCATTCCGTCACCGCTCAGGCGGATCTACTGCGGTGGCGGGGAAGCGGGCTCATTGGTCGGAACGTAGTCGGGCGGCACGGATTGCAGGTCCGGAGGCGGGGGGGTACTCCTCCTCACCCTGCTGTAGCGTCTCGTGCCCGGCACCTGGTTTCCCTTGGCATACATGCACTGGATATAGGCGTTATCGTAACGGCGCTGGGCCTCCCATCCATAGGTACGACCGGCCTCCGCACCGCTTGCCGTTCCCATGAGAAGGCCGCTACCCGCTCCGATGGCGGCGCCGGTGCCCGGGTCACCCGCGGCGGCGCCGATGGCGGCGCCAAGACCGGCCCCCACCACCGTACCCACGGCGGCGCCGGTAACCGCATTCTGGTTAACCGTCTCCTGCGGTGAGATACCGACCTGCTGCCCGGCCCACTGCCTGCAGACCGCATCATCGGCCCTGAATTCCTCGAATGTCTTTTCCGGGCCGGGCAATACCCTGACACTGGGACCCGTGGGCAAAGTCACGCATCCGGACAGAATCAGCAACGCAAAAGATGAGATGACTTTTACCGTCTGTTTGTTCATCACCTTACTCCTCCTCGTCTGGCGAAGTTGCGGGAGGCACTACTTTCAGCCACCCCTTCGGACACTTCTTGACATAGGGGTAGTACCCCTCCGGGTCCCTGCAGAAATACCAGTACACCGGTTCAGATGCCTGCGGCGTCATATTCCTGTGTACGTATTCTCCCGGCTCTTCCCTGATCACGACGGGCGGCGCCACATGGTAGGGGTAGTAGTAATACGGGTAATAGGGGTAATAAGGCCCCCACCATGGTCCCCATCCCGGCCCCACCCAGACATCCACCCTGCCGTGTCCTCCATGGCCTCCGCGAGAGGCATGGCCCGTCGAGACACCTGCCAGCAACAGCGCCATTGCCGCCACGGCAATACAGATAATCTTTTTCATATCGACCTCCATTGCCGGAAAGAGTTCTTCCTGTTTATTTTATACCCTTTCTCATCACTATTTGTAAGCATTCTGTTTCTGACGGGAGTCAAAAGGTCCGTCCCCATAGCCGCACTTGCCGGCCTGTCCTGCAGCCAGAGCAGCACGCCCTGCTTTTTCACCACCAGGAAAAAACCGTTTTCACAACCGGCAACCGAACGCCGCCAGCCTCCCTGCGGCTACCGCACCCTTGACGCATTGGCCATTTCACATGTATAAAACGTTAGACCGTTCCGATCCGATTTTCCCGGCATGTGTCGCATCTAATCAACCGCAGTCCGATACACATGGTTTCAAGGTTGCGAGTGCGGCTCCCGGAAGCTTCGGCATTCCTGAAATCCCGATGAATCGCGCGGGGAGATTTATGAGCAGAATCGAGGATGCCCTGAAGAGGGCCCGTCTATTACGGAGCATCATGGAGGACAGGGATGTCCGGGAAACACGGGAGAGCCAGCACCGGGAGCGAGGCATCAATGTGCTCATCATCTCGAAGGATCCCCGTCTTTCAACCATCGTCGAGAACATCCGATCCCTCTCCAGCGGTGATATCATCGCGTCCGATACCATTGCCAAGGGGATGAGGTCACTGTCCGAGAAATCCATTAACAAGATTGACGAGTATGAGCTCAGGTTTACCGCCAGGATGCTGGAGATGCTGTGCGCCACGGCCTTCCCGGAAAGCGGAAATCCCATTCAAGAAGAGAACCAGGGCGGCCCTCGTCACTGTGGTTCGCCGCGCCTGGCGCCACAGACGGTCAATCCCTCCTCCTCATCCCACTGATGATTTCCCTCTGCTTCTCGGCGCATTCAGGGCAGATGCC
>CAZRPI010000008.1:29822-34764 GCA_964601865.1 uncultured Pelobacter sp.
TCCTCATCCCACTGATGATTTCCCTCTGCTTCTCGGCGCATTCAGGGCAGATGCCGTGGGTGAACATCGCATCGGAGTGTTCGGTGAAATATTTCTCCAACTGCTCCCAGGTTTGCCGTTCCGTGCGGATTTTCTTGCAGTATGAGCAGATGGAGATGAACCCCTCCAGACGCTTCACCCTGGACAGGGCGTCATTGAGTTCCTCATTCTGGCGCTGCATTTTATCGGCGTGGCGTTTTGCTTCGGCGTGCAGCGCCGCCGTTATCCTGCTCCGGTATATCACCCGCGACGCAACGATCGTTACCAGCGTAAAGATGGCGCTCAGCGTCAGTGTGATGGCCGTTTCTCTGCGCCATGGCGCCATATAGTCGCCGGGAGCGATTGTGGCGAAAACGTAGAAAGGGTATCTGGCGGTCTTGCGGAAGGTAACCATCCGTTCCTTGTTGTCACGGGCGAATACCGCCCTATAGGTCGCGGTAACGGGATTTGCCCTGATCATGTCGCGCGTCTTTTTCGATATCACGCTGGAGCCTATCTGGCTTCCCGGCTCCTTCCCCTTCGGCTGCAGCGCGACCAGGCTGAGGTCCATGTCCCGGATGCCCAGTGCGCCGTGACTGCCGATTTCGAGTTGAGAAAAGAGCCGGTCGAAATAGCCGACTCCAAATACTCCGGCCACCACGCCGGCAAAGGCGCCATCAGGGCGATTGATGCGTCTGGCAAGGATGATATTCCATTGCCCGCTGATACGTCCCCGTATCAGCTTTGACGGCACCAGGCTTTCCTCCGGGTTGTCCCGGAGTCGGCGGAAATAGTCGCGGTCACTGATGTTCACCACTTTCCCGCCGCTCATGTCAACACCGTACAGCAGGTTGCCGTCGGCATCGCTGACCCGCACTCCGCTGAGTTCCGGGAGCCGGGAGAGCTGCTGCCGTATATACCCGTCCAACTCATCCCTGTTGACGCCATGCGTGGCAAGCTGCCTCTCGGTCTCGAACTCCACGGCGGAGAGGCCGATATCGATCTTGTCAAAGATGCCGCAGATATTGGCTTCCAGGGATTTTGCCATATTCTGGGTCGTGATTTCCGCGAGCCTGTCGTAATGGAGGCGGCTGTTGCGGAGCGAATACCCCACTATCGCATAGACGAAGAGAGTGGCGAGTATGACGCCCGTTATCAGCGCACGGGCAAAATTATCAATCCGCCCGAAAGATTGTCTCACCGCAGCAACAGACGTTTTCATGTTTCTCCAACCGCAACCGCTCGTTTTTATCACCGCAACCCCCAAAAATCACGGAACCGGCCGTCCGACAACGGATTCCGGGACCGGCTCACGCCGCTGGAGATAAATATTAACACCGGCTGCGACAGCGCACAATCAGGCCAAAACAGTCATCAGGTTGATTGACAATTTTATTGTATAGAACGGCATAAAAAAATATCATACGAACCGCTTGCAATGTCCTGAAAAGGTTTCTTTAAAAAGGAGAGGGAAAATGCAAAACACTCGGGGTACGCTGCGGAGTCCGGCCGTCGTATTAATCCTCGTCATGAGCATGCTGTTCACGGGACCGCCGGCAGCACTGGCCTCCGTCGGGCTGGACATCGTTCACGGCATGGCCGACTCTTTCCCGTTCTCATTCACGGAGATCAGACCGGCATTATCCCCCCTCGACTCAGCAGCCGGCCGAACCTCACGGATGTCCGCAACTCATCGCACAACCCCCCTCTCCCTCGTCTCGGCGGACTTCAACGAGGACGGAATGCCGGATGCGGTCTGCGGCTACGGCAGCGACAAGGGGGAGGGAACTGCCGAGCTGAGATGGGGCAACCCCGATTCGCTCTACCCGAACTCCACGGAAGCCCTGGAACGCAAGAAATCGAACCTGTTCAGCGACGCCCCGTTCGGGCAGGCCGGCACGCTCGTTGCTCTGCCGGTAGAACCGGATTACCTGGCGGCGGGGGACTTCAACGGCGACGGTCACCAGGATCTCGCCATTGCGAAACGGGGCGGGACGGCATTCTACGTGATCCCCGGCAACGGCAGGGGCAGATTCGGGAAGTCGGTCCGTATCGTTCTGCACGCCCCCCTCTCCTTCCTTGCCGGCGGTGACGTCAACCGCCGGGATGGACTGGAGGATATCATCGTCGGCATACAGGGACCGGATAGCGCCCGCCTGATGGTTTTCGAGGGACCATCCGGGGCGCTGAACGCGAAACCGGAGGTGATCACTCTGCCGGATGAGGCTCTTGAAGTAGTTTCCGGAAAATTCGGCGACGGCTATCCCTGGGATATGGCCGTTCGCCTGGCCTCGGGCCAGGTCATGATCATTCCCGGCAGGGACCGCATGCTCTCCTTCGAGCCATCGGTCCAGGCCGCCGTTCCCAAAGCATCTCCCGTCCCCACTCCCCTGACCCCTTCGATCGGGCTGGCCGCCGGAAAGTTCCTCGGCGACGGCAGGGACATCCTTGCCTCGCTCTCGCCCGATGGCAATGTCTATCTGTTCGACCCGCGGCAGCCCTCCGAATCCCCCCAGGCGAGAACGTTCTCCGGGAGCCTGTCGGCGGAGGAAGCCCGTCAGTCAAACAGCAGGCTTACCACTATCTCCACGGCAGGCGCCGATCTGCTGGCGGTACTCAGGGGCGGCCGTTCACCGTTGACGCTGCTGGCTGGTCTGCCTGACGGAAATAACGCCGTCGGCTCCCTCTCCACCGACACCCCGATTGTTTCCATTCTCCCCATGCGACTGGATTCCGACGCGTTCCCCGATCTGCTGGTCCTGACCGATGACCCGACCAATCCGCTGATATTCGCCGCGACCGGGTCAAAACGGACCTTCGTCGTCAACAGCGGTATATACGGAGAGGATGTGGGGGTATTCAAAGGTGAGTGGGATGGAATCTGCGCCGACAACGAGGGAAAATGCACCCTCAATGCGGCCATGTTTGAGTGCGCGGGGCCAACAGGGAACGGCACCTGCACCATCAAGTTCAACATACCGGGCAGCGGTGTGCCCGAGGTATTCTTCGACGCCATTTACTCCTACACCAAGCCCTGTCCGGGAGCGGTCTACGACGGCACAACCCAGCCGGGAGGCAAGGTGAAAATCGTCACGGAAACGATCGATCCCCTGCAACTGAACGCCAACACGGTACTGCGGGGTCTCATCCTGGACTACGCGGAAGTAGGCGACCATTCAACGGTCGAGAGGTGCTGGTTTTACCGGGATCTGGTCATCGCCTCCGACTGCAGGGTCGGGGGAACGTCCGCCTCCTCGCGCAACACCTTCTGGCAGAGGGGCGGCATAGCAGGTCTGCAGATCAGAGGCAACCGGAACGTCGTTGCCGGAAACTGGTTCGGCTATGATTCGGACCCCTATTACTCTTCACCCAGCGCGGGCGCAATCCGCATCGACACCCCCTACGGCCAGGCCACCGGTCCGTCGGACAACGTCATCGGCGGCCTGTCCGCCAAGGCGCGCAATATCATCGTCGAAAACGTAAAAATCGATCCCTGGACCTCGGGCAACCGTTTCCAGGGGAACTACCTGGGCACGGATCCGACCGGAACCAAGGCGAGATCGTCGAGCCCGTCCATGAGCGGTATAACCCTGGGGGGTATCGGCACCACCGTCGGCGGCGCGGTGACCGCGGCCCGCAACGTCATAGTCGGCGCGGGGAACGGCAGCTACGGCTATGGCGTCACGGTGGTGGGGAAGGCCACCGCCACCAGGTATCCCGTCATTCAGGGGAACTACATCGGCGTCAACGCCGCGGGAACCGCTCCCCTGGGGAGATGGCAGCGGGGCGTGGTCATTTCGCCGGAAAGCGAGTCCATAACCGTCGGCGGCGCCGTCGCCAGGGCAGGAAACGTCATTTCCGGCTCATGGAGCGGCGTGCATGTCATGGGTAAGAGCGAGAAGACCAACGTGCAGGGAACCAGCCGGCTGAACGTCATCCAGGGGAACTACATCGGCACCGACAAGAGCGGCAAGAAAGCAATCCCCAACGACTACGGCATTCTGATCATGTATTCGCCCGACAACCTGGTGGGTGGCACGACGGCTCTGGCGCGCAACATCATCTCCGGCAACCTGCATGACGGCATCCACACGGTGGGCGACACGGCCCGGAACAACACCATAACCGGCAACTACATCGGGGTCGACGCCACCGGCAAGAAGAAGCTCCCGCAGCCCGGATGGGGAGTTTACCTTGAATCGGCCGACAACACCATCGGCGGCCTGACCGCCAAGGAAAGGAACGTCATCTCGGCCAACGGCCAGGGGAACATCAGGCTGAGCGGGACGGGCGCCAGCGGCAACAGGGTCCGGGGTAACTATCTGGGCCCGGCGGCGGACGGGAAGAAAAATCCCGGCGGGGGTTACTGGGGTCTGGTGGTCGCAGGTGGCGCCTCGAACAACGTCATCGGCGGCAGGGAAACCGGCGCCGGGAACCTCATCGCCTTCAACACCGAGACCGGGGTCGTCGTAATAACCGACACAAGCGTAGGCAACTCCATCCTCGGCAACTCCATCATTGCAACCGGCAAGATGCCGATCGACCTTAAGTACGACGGGGTAACGGGAAACGACTATCAGGACAAGGACACGGGGCCGAACCAGCTGCAGAACGCACCCGAGCTCACCGCCACCGAGACGGCAACCGGCGTCAACGTCAACGGCAAACTCCACAGTACCCCCGGCACCAGCTTCAGGCTCGAATTCTTCTCCAGCTGTACCCGGAACAGTCAGAATATCGCGGGGGGCGAGAAATTCCTCGGCGCCTATGACGTAACCACCAGTTCCATGGGGGATGCGCTTTTCTCCTATCTTCTCCCCCGTTCCAAGTGCCGCATCATCACCGCGACCGCTACCGATCCGTCGGGCAATACATCGGAGTTTTCCCTCTGGAAGGGCAAAACAGCCCGGCAAGAAACAATCGG
>CAZRPI010000008.1:34864-47666 GCA_964601865.1 uncultured Pelobacter sp.
CAGAAGTATCAGCCTGACGCATCGGCCATGTAATCACCCCGGATAGGGGACGTATCTGTTGGCATACACGGGCCTCTGCCCAGCCGTTACCAGCGTCGCCCCACCCTTGAAAAACGTGCATTTGCGGATTACCCGCGCCAGCGCCTTAAGCGGCGCTTCGAGTTCAACCCAGAATCCAAACGCCACAATCACCACTCCACACAGCGTAATCGGTTCCATCACATCCCTCCTGAACTCGCAATTCATCTGCAGGTTATCAGCCGCTCTATAACTGCCGGTAAATTCCGATCACTTTGCCGATGATGCTGACCTCGCCATCCTCCGGGCGGAGAATGATCGGCTCCATCTCCGGATTCTCCGGCTGCAGCCTGATATGACCATCCTCCCGGAAAAACCGCTTGACGGTCGCCTCGCCATCCACCATGGCCACAACGATCTCCCTGTTGTCGGCGGCCTGCTGCGGCCGCACCAGCGCCAGGTCGCCGTCCATAATCCCGGCGGCGATCATGGACTCCCCCCTGACCCGCAGGAAGAAGCAGCCCTCTCCCCTCACCGCCACCTGATCAACCGAAAAGTACCCCTGGATATCCTCTATGGCCGTCGAGAGTTGACCGGCCCGGACGGTGCCGGCAATGGGCAGGGACACGTGCCGGCCGTGAGGGGTTGCCAGCGAGATGCCCCGGTTCACGCTTTCCCGCCTGATGTACCCCTTGCGCTCCAAAGCATCCAGGTGCTTCATGACCGGCAAAGTGCCCGAGACGCCCAGGTGCCCGGCAATTTCCCTCTGGCTGGGAGGATAACCCTTCGTTTCGGAGTATGACGAGATGAACCGCAGTACCTGGCTTTGGCGTTTGGTGAGCTCATTATTGGATTGGCGTCCATAGGTAGTCATATGACTACCATAATGGAAACAAGGGGGACAGTCAAGAAAAAATGCAGCGGTATTCAGATGATACAGGTCGAGGCAATGCCAGTCGCATCGAACGGGGTCGCGAGCAACGGGGCAATTCCCGCCGTGAAGCCCGACAGGACCGGCAGCGGAGAAGAGCGGCATTACCGGTAATTGGACCAGCAGGTTGAGGGAGGGGTGTTCGAATCAAGGTGAATAATGACGGGCGCGGAAGAACAGTCGAGTTACGTGGCGGGAAACTCCAGGAGAGTCATACCGTGAACTGCGAAAAGTGGGGGGTATAAGAAATACAACAACAATGCCGGATATCAGAGGGTATCTTGAGACACCATCAGCATCAGTCTCGCGGCTGCCTGCCGATCGCCTGCCGGTCCAGCATTTCCCTGACGCTCTGCAGGAACTCCAACGGCCTGACCGGTTTCTGCAGAAACTTCAATCCCTGCTCGATCAGTCCGTCCACAACCATGATCTCGGTTTTATAGCCGCTAACCAGAATTGCCCTGATCCGCGGCTGAATTTTCCGGGCCTGCTGGAAAACTCCGATACCGTTATTTCCCGGCATGATGGCGTCCAGAACCAGAAGGTCGATCTCCTCCTTGTGATCGGAGAACAGGCGGAGCGCCTCATTGCCGTTCCTGGCGCTGAGAACCCTGTATCCCGCCTCGTTCAGAAGCGACTCTTCGATTTCCCTGACATGCGGATCGTCCTCCGCGAGCAGTATCGTCTCCGTGCCTCCAGGCGGGGAAACGTCAGGAGGAATCGTTTCATCACCCGTTGCCGCGCCGACGATCAGCGGAAGATAGATTCTGAAGATGGTTCCCAGTCCCGGCTCGGAAAATACGTTGATGAAGCCTCCAAGCTGTCTGACGACGCCGTAAACGGTTGACAGTCCCAATCCGGTTCCCTGGCCGACCTCCTTGGTGGTGAAGAAGGGTTCGAAGATTCTCTCCCGAACCTTCTCATCCATCCCGTAACCGGTGTCCGCAAAGGATATCAGAGCGAATTCCCCCTCCCTGCCGTAGCCGTGACGCGCCACATATTCCCGGCTCATGGTAAAGGAAGATATGGTTATGGCAATTTCCCCACCGGAAGGCATGGCGTCCCGCGCGTTGGCGGTCAGGTTCATCAGGATCTGGGTCAGCTGCGTCTCTCCGGCCATTACGGTAAGTGGTACGTCCGGGAGCGACATGGTGAGTTCGATATCCTCCCGGAGGAGACGGGAGATGAGTTGCCGTGACCCCGCTGCCGCCGCTCCGATTTCGATCGGCTTAAGCTGCATCACCTGTTTTCTGCTGAAGGTCAACAGATCGCGGGTCAAACCGGTTGCCCGCTCGGTGGAATCCAGTATCTTGTCGAGGTAGGAGTTGAGCGGTGAGCCGGGGCCGAGTTTCAGCCCGATAATCTGGGCAAAACCGACGATGGCGGTCATGATATTGTTGAAGTCGTGGGCGATTCCACCTGCCAGTTGCCCGACGGCTTCCATTTTCTGGGACTGGTTGAGCTGCTCTTCAAGCCGCTTGAGTTCGGTGATGTCCCGGCCGATTGCCAGCACGCTCGCCACCTTCCCGTCCGCCCCGAATTCGGGTACGATCCTTAAATGGCTGACAATGGTCCGGCCGCCGCCAGCCGGCCAGGCGTACTCGTGCGTAACTTCCCTTCCGCATTCCAGAGCCTGCTTGAGGGCGTTCTGGTAATTTATCGTTTCAATTGAGGAAGAACGATCGGTGAACGATGATCCAAGCAGGGCTTCCGCAGGTTTGCCGACCAGCCGGACAAAGGCCGGATTGACATGGACTCGGCGAAACTCGGTATCATACCGTATGATAACGTCCGGCGAGTTTTCCACCAGACTGCGGAATAACTGCTCGCGTGCAACCAATTCACCTTCCATCCGCTTGCGCCCGGTGATGTTCTGAACGAAACAGGTCATTCCGGTGACCTCTCCGGCATCGGAGCGGATGGGAGAATAGTAATTCAACCAGCACTCCCGGGACAGCCGCTCGTCCCCGTACCACTCTTCCAGGATGAAGCTTTCACCCGAAAATGCCCGAACGAAGTTCGACCTGGCGCGTTCCCGATCAGCGGCCTCGCCGATAACTTCCAGCATGTTCATGCCGACGGCGATCGCCATGCCCCAGATGGCCCTCATGGTCTCCTTGTGCCTGGAATTGAACGCCAGATAATTGCAGTCCGTATCCAGCGCAAAAACGATTACGTCGGGGGAACTCTCAAAGATCGACCGCAACAGGCCGCAGTTGGTCCGGTAGCGTTCCTCGCTCTTTTTGAGCATGGTCTCCATCCGCTTGCGTTCGGAACGCATGCGCAGCACGGAAATGCCGAACGCCAGATCTTCTGCCAGCTCATCAAGCAGCCGGATTTCGTCCCGAGTAAAGGCACAGACTTCCGAGGAATAGATATTGAGCGCGCCGAATGGAGTTGCGGCCGCGGCTCTCAGGGGAAGCGCAATGCCGGAACGGCAACCGCGTGCCATGGCGCTTGCACTCCAGGAGACGGAATCGGGATTGCTAGCAATATCCTTGACTTCTCCAGGCCTGAGCACGTCACAGCCGGGTCCCCCACCCCGCTCCGTATCGGCCCACGCAACATTGAGCAAGTCAAGATACCCATCATCGACGCCGGCCCAGGCAACGGGACGCACACTCCCATTCCCGTCCCGTTCCGCATACTCCACCCAGCAGAACCGATAGCCCGCTTCATCGCACAGGATCCGGCAGATATCATGCAGCAGGATCTGTTCATCCTCGGCGCGCATTATCGCCCGGCGGCATGAAATCAGGATCGAGAGCATCCGGTTTACCCGGGTCAACTCGGCGGTGCGCTCCTCCACCCGATGTTCCAGTTCACCGTTGAGCTCGCGCAATTCATTTGCCATCTCCGTGCGCAGTTCCATCTCCCGGCCAAGTCCGAGGCTTTTCAGCCCCGATTCCGCCAGCAACAGCACCATGGAGTGCAGGAACATCAGGTTGGAGCGGACATGCTCACGGCCCAGGATCGGGACCCGTTCCAGAGCGGCAAGGTAGTCATCCAGGTCGAAACCGAACTCCCCCGCCTGGGCGACAAAAAACGCCTTGTCGGGACGTTCGTCCTCGTAGAAGAACTGCCCGATGAAGAAGGTCGCCAGATGCCGCCCCTCGATGATGATCGGCATGGCAATGTCGATCATCCCGTTGCCGCAGCGGTATTCGAAATAATCATCCCCGACATCGCCGAGATGCGCCTTGATGGACGCGTTGCTCTCGCGGCACCGTTCGGAACAGAGCGGATGGACCCGATGAAAACGGGTACAGATCTCCTGCCAGCCGACGGAAACGATGTCGTTTTCGTTGTTGTCGAAGAGGCCGTAGGCCATGCCGGAGAGTTGATGGTGGGACTCCAGCAGCTGCCTCACCTGCCCGACATTGATCAGTTGTTCAAAGGTGTAATCGTGCATGCTTGACTTCACATTTTAATTAAAATGGCCGGGAATGTCAATTCAGGACAGGCAAGCGCCGGAAAGTTACTGCCAAAAAAGGTGAATCTCTGGCGTACGGGTTGTCGGGAAACAGCAGATGCGGAACAGGTGGCGTGAGAAACGAAGGAGCATGAATTTATTTCCCGGGGACCGCCTCCAACGGAGTCATTCCCTGCCCCGGGAAGACAGCGGAAAACACGGGAAGTCGGGAAAAAGGCCAGGGGAAAGGGGGGATGCGCGGGATCGCGCACCCCTATCAAACGAACATCCGGAACGGAAAAAGGGATTGGAACAAAAGGGGTTCTTCTTTGACGGGAGGAGGCACCCCTCAGAAATTGCTCGCCAGGCCGATGAATCTGCCGTTGCTGGCCAGTACGATGTCATCGCGGCTCTGCTTGGCGGTGAGGGGCTTCTGGCTCTGGCCATCCGGACCCATGCTGTAGAGGTCATAATCCGAGTTGAGGGGATTCAGGAATCGATCCTTGCGAAAGTCCCCCTTTCCCTTCGCGCTGCTCCCCTCTATCTTGAGGTACTGGTACTGCTGCCCCCAGGGATCGGTCATGCGGCCGATTTCGCCCAGGTCTGAGAGGTTTTCCGGGTACTGGTCATTGTTCTGGTAGTATGCCGTTATGCTCGGCTGGAGCTCGTTGATCTCAGCCATGGCCCTGTCATTGCTGGCCTTGATCATGTACTGGGTGTAGGCGGGCTGAGCCAGTGCGGCCAGGATCGCGATCACCGCCATCGCGACGAGCAGTTCCAGGAGCGTGAATCCGGCGGTCCGGCAACCGGGGCAGCCGGGCGCACCGCACCGGTTTGTGGAGTCCCGGCGCCCTCCTGCCTTGCCGGCCATGTGCGGCGGATTGACGATGTTACGCGAATTTTCCATTACAGCGCCAGGAGGCCCATCAGGACAGCCTGAACTGCCCCATGAGGAGCCGCAGGCCGGACAGTCTGTCCGCCGCCTGGGTCGTCTCGTGGGTGGATTCGGCGGTCGTCTGCACCAGATCGGTGATCTGCTGCATGTTGTTGCTGATCTCGCTGCTGGCGGAACTCTGCTCTTCGGCTGCGGTGGCAATCTGGCCGGATGTGGAGTGGACCCTGTCGGATATGCAGACCACCGCCTCGATGGTCTGCATGACGAGTTCGGCGCCGGTGGTGGTGAAACTGCTGGCCAGAGAGAAACTGTCGGCCGCGGCATTGCAGTTGCCGGCGATATCGTGGGATGTGGCCGCCATCTGCTCTCCCGCCGTGGAAACCGTGGCGGCCTGTGACGCCACTTCTTCCGTCGCGGTGAAGATTTGGAGTGAAGCGTCGTGCAACTGGGATGTTACCTCTGCCACCTCATGGGCGTTTTCCGCCACCTTGAGCATGACTTCCTGCAGCTTGTTGACGAACTGGTCAAAGTAACTCGCCGCCTCGCCGATCTCGTCCTTGGCGGAAATATTCAGCCTGACGGTCAGATCGACCTCTCCGCTGGCAATGTCCCTCATCAGCGAGACCATCCGGCCCAGCGGCCGCAAGGCCTTGCGTACGATGTAAAACGAGATAGAGGAAAAACCGGCGGCGAGAACGGCCGCCACCAGTACCACGACGTACTTCAAACGGTCGTAGACGGCGAGGTATGCGCTCTGTTTTTCACCCACGTACAGGGCCCCCACCACCTGGCCGGCCCTGTTCTTGAGCGGATCGTACGCCGTGAAATAGGGGACGCCCAGGATATTCGCCTCGCCGCGATACGGCTTTCCCTGGCCGAAAACCGCATCACGGGCCGGCCCCTGCAGCGTCGTTCCGGTGGCGCGGCCTCCCTCCGGTTTCATTACGTTGGTGGAGACACGCACATTCCCCATGAATATGGTCGAGGCGCCGCCGAACAGCTCCTTGATCTTGTCGGGAAGTTCAAAATTGTCGTTGATGACGTAATCGCCCTGCGCCAGCCTGCCGTTGACGACGGCAATATCATTCCCCTTGCTCTTCAGCAGAGTGTGCAGGGTGTTCATGCGCGCGTCCATGTCCAGGGCTGCCTTGCGTATGAATTCCCTGCGCATCCCAAAGAGGCAGAGGGATGAAGTCGCGGCAATGGCCAGCAGGACCATGACAACATTGGCGATGAAAAACTTGTGGGTGAGTTGCATGTGATCTCTCCCTTACTTACAACCATTTATCAATATCGAGTCTATCTTCGCTTACTGCCTGGCAAGGGGCATCATGAGGGAAACGACCGTCCCCATGCCGGGGGAAGACCTGATGATCATCTCGCCTCCAAGGCTTATGACGCGCCGACGGACCGAGAAGAGTCCCGTCCTTCCCGCCATGGAGATATTGAAATCGGCGGGATCGAAACCGACTCCACGGTCTTCGACCAACAGCCGCAACATCTCCCCGTACCTGTCGATGGCGAGCCGTGCGGCGCCGGAACCGGCATGCCTGGCAACATTGACGAGCAGTTCCTGCGCGGCCTGGAACAGGATCGAACGCGTCACGCCGTCCAGCGGCTTGTCACGGCCGTCATCGGAAAATTCAACCCTCAGTCCGTGATTATTCTCCATGTCGCGCGCCAGCCACTGCAGCGAGGTTTCCAGGCCGTCCGCGAACAGCAGCGGCGGGCAGAGACGCTGTGAAAGCATCCGTATCTCCCATACCGCCCGGTCGAGGATGCTCCGAAGATCTTCGAGAAGGTCTTCGTATTCCCCGGGATTCATATTCAGAGAAAGCATGCCGGTCTTGATCCGCGCCAGAAGCAGTGTCTGGCCGATGTTATCCATCAATTCCGACGCGATATGCAGCCGTTCCATTTCTCCGTTCAGGGAGATTTCCCCGACCAGCCCGGCCAGACTCTTCAGTTCATCCCGGAGCTCTTCCTCGACGTCCAGCCGTCTGTGCTGACCTATTGACAAAGCACCATACTCACGGGAGCCATTATTCATCTGCCGTTTCCTCTCTCGCGATAAACCGCGCGACAACCTGCTGCAAACATAAGGCAGGAATTGATGCAAGGCTATTCAGGTAATTACCCAAACAGCTTCAAAATGCTTTATAAGGGAATAAAGGAATCTGAAGGAAAGGGGGGATGGGGAATATTTCCAGATCAAATCAAATCGGCGTTAATTATTCGTAGAGACGCGCCGCTGGCGTGTCTCTACTGGCGCGGCTATTCGGCGGAGGTCAATCCTTCGCGCACCGCGTATTTGATGAGCGCGGCCACGCTGCGCAGATCGAGTTTCTTCATGATGTTGAATCTCTGGACATCAACGGTTTTGACGCTGACATTGAGGGTATAGGCGATTTCCTTGGTACTCATGCCGTCGGCAATAAGCTTCAACACCTCGAGCTCGCGTTTGGAAAGTTCGGCATGGGGCGGCTGAGTCCCGGTCGCCTCCGGTCCGGCCTGAGAAACGCCCTGGATGACGAAGCCGGTGATCTTGCTGCAGAGATACGACTCTCCCGCCGCCAGGGCGCGAATGGCGATCAGCAGTTCTTCGGCGGCGCAGTTCTTGATCAGGTATCCCTTTGCCCCGGCTTTCAGGCTTTCCAGGACGCACTCCCTGTCCTGGAGCATGGAAAGGGCGAGGACCTTTGTCTCCGGATGCGCTTCGACGATTCGGCGGGTCGCCTCGATTCCGTTCATGCCCGGCATGGTAAGATCCATGACCACGACGTCCGGCCGGAGATCGACGACTTTCCGCAGAGCCTCCTTCCCGTCACCCGCCTCCCCGGCGATCAGTATATCATCGGCCCTGGCAAGCAACGCTTTCAGCCCTTCCCGCATGATCATGTGATCATCGGCCAGCAAAACCCTAATGCTCATCGTGTCTCTCTCCTCATCCATTGGGCGCAAGCGGCGCCAGAAGCGTCATCCGGCTCCCCTGTCCGGGCGCCGATTCGAAAACGGCGCTTCCCCCCAGGCGCTCCATGCGGATCTGTATGCTGAGCAGACCGTATCTGCAATCCCTTGACGTATCGGGAACCAGAGCTCCCGGATCGAATCCGGCGCCGTCGTCCTCGACGGTCAGCCGGTAGCGGTCGTCCTCGCGGGCAACCACGATCCGGGCATGATCCGTTCCGGCGTGCTTGGCGACATTGATCAGCAGCTCCCGGCCGCACTGGTACACCACCGACCGGACCTCATCCAGCAGAGGTTTTTCCCGGAGGTCGTCCTCAAACTCCACGAACAGGCCGTAATCCTCTTCCATCCTGCGCCCCAGCCATTCCAGAGCCGCCTCCAGCCCGACGGCGGCAAGAATCGGCGGGTTCATCTGCACCGTCAGGTTATGGATATCGCGGGTAACCTGATCCAACTGCGCCTTTGCCTCTTCAGCCACTGTCTTTTCGGCTTCCGACGTGATGTTCTCCGCCAGGACGCCCAGCTTGATCCTGGTCATGAGCAGAGCCTGGCCGATGTGATCGTGGAGCACGGCCGCGATGTTCTGACGTTCCCGCTCCTCCGCCAGCGACAGTTCGGTCGTCAGGGCCGCCAATTTCGCCCGTTTGGCCTTGAGAGTCTCCTCGCCCCGCTTGCGCTCGGTGATGTCCTTGACGAACGAGACGCCGTATCTCCTTCCATGGTAATTGATGCGGTTGGCGGTGATTTCTACGGGGAATGTGCTGCCGTCCCTGCACCTGTGGATCGTATTGAAGGTCGTTGTTCCCCTCTCCTCCAGTATCTCATCCAGTTCCAGCATTCTCTCTGGGGTGACCTCCGGGTCGATAGCGAAAATGCTGAGGCCGCAGAGTTCCTCCCTGGTATAACCGAGGCTCCTGCAGGTGTGCTCGTTGACACTGAAGATAGTGCCGTTCACATCGCTCTGATAGATCCCTATTCCCGCCTTGTCGATGCAGTACTGGGACAGGAGCAGTTCTTCCTCCATCTTCTTCCGTTCGGTGATCTCCCAGGCGAGATCGGCCAGCAGGGTGACGGCTTCCAGATCTTCGGAATTGTAATCCAACGGTTTGTTGCCCACGCCGAGAACCGCAACTATACTGCCGCCGCGAAAAACCGGCGCGACCAGTTCCCGCACGACCGGGGCATGCCCGGGAGGGAGTCCTCTGCGGTCGGGAAGCGAGGCGTAGTCGTTGTGGATGATCGGGCGGCGTTCCCGGATGCAGTCGGCCCAGACCCCTGCCGCTGACACCTCATAGTGGCTCCCTTTCCCTTCCGCCTTGCAGAACTCCGCCTTGGTTCTGGTGGACCAGTTCTGCAGAGCCAGGGTCTTCTGGTCCGCTTCGAGGAAGTGGTAGAAACCGATGAGACTGCCCGTAAGCGCCTCCACCTCATCGAGGGTGGCTTCGAGCAGCTCGTCCAGGCTGTGGGTTGCGGCAAACTGGAACAGGCGCAACCGCGCCATGCGAACGCGTTCGATCCGCTTGCGCCCGGTAATGTCATGGAAAAAGCCATACCACAGAATGCCGCCGTCCGCCTGACGTTCGGGAATTGAGTTACCCTCCACCCAGACCTCGCCCCGGACCTGATGCCGCACCCGGAACTCCAGATGCCACGGGGCAAGGGTGCGGGCCGACTCCAGGATCGATTCCTGGACCCGTGGCAGGTCTTCGGGATGAATATGTCTGAAGACTTCGGTCATGTCTTCCGCCATCTCTTCGGAACGAAGACCGAACAATTGCCCGATGCGATGGGAAGCATACGGCATGCGGAAGGTGCCGTCCGGTCTCATGAGCAAGCTGAACAGCACGCCGGGAGAGGTCTTGGCCAGTTTGGCCAGTCTCAGTTCCGTTTCCCTGAGGCGGGTAATGTCATGGTCGATGGCCAGGCAGCCGTTGATGTCGCCATCCGGAGCTCTTTCGGCGACCACATGGAAATAATGGCTGGATACGCGTCCCGTATGCCGGTCCGGCCACTCCACAAGTATCTCGGCCGGCTCGCCGGTCGCCATGACGCGCCGCAGAACCGCCTTATATTCCCCGGCGGTTACGCTTGCCCCCTCCACCCATATATTTTCCTGGGGCGATACAATCGCTGCTTCTGCCGGAATCCCGGTTTTAAGGGTAAAGGCGGGATTAACGTAAACCCGGCGGCAGTCCCGGTCATACCGCACGATCACATCGGGCAGGTTCTCCGCCAGCGTACGGAACTGCTGCTCGCTGTGGCGCAACCGTTGCTCCGCAAGCTTGCGTTCGGTGACATCCACTATTGCGCCGATCATCCCGCAGGGTCTGCCGTCCTGATCGGCGAAAACCGCCTGATTGAAAACGACATGCAGCAACTGCCCCCTCAAATTAGTGACCAATGACTCGAATTGCTGGATTCCCCCCTGTTCAAGGAGCGCCGCGTCCTGGCGGCGGTATAGTTCGGCCAGATCAGGCGGATTCATGTCGAAGGCGGTTTTGCCGATCAGCTGTTCCTTCGGGGCACTGAAGGCTTTCTCGAACGCCCTGTTCAATCCGAGATACCGTCCCTCCAGGTCTTTGTAGAAAATAGGAATGGGAACGGTATCGAGCAGGGTGTCGAGGAACGCTTCGCTCTTGCGTAGCGTCTGTTCCGCAATCTTGCGCTCGCTGATATCGCGGGCCAGAGCCAGCCTGAAAATGGCCCCGTTGTACCGGATCAGGGTGGTCGTGACTTCCACCGGAAAAGTGCGCCCATCCCGCGCCCGGTGACGGCTCTCGAAGGTCTGTGAACCCTGCTCAAGGAGTTGCCCGGTCCTCCTGACAAAGTCTTCGGTCGGAACATCCGGATCGACGTCCGAAACCGTCATGCCGAGCAGTTCATCCCTGCTGAATCCGAGAGAACGGCAGGCTTCCTGGTTCACGTACTGAACGCGCCCGCCTTCGTCCAGCAGAAACGCGGCTTCGCCAACCTGATCGAGGGCGAAACCGGAAAAAACGTACCGTTCCTCGAACATCCTGCGTTGCCGCATTTCGTCGGCGAGCCTGACGCTTTTCAGCCCCGACTCGGCCAGCACCTGCACCATGGAACGCAGGAACATCAGGTTGGAGCGGACATATTCGCGGTTGAAGAGCGGAGTCCGGTCCAGGGCAGCCAGATAAGCAGCCGGATCGAAACCGAACTCCCGAGCCTGGGCGAAAAAAAACGCCCTGTCGGGACGTTCGTCCTCGTAGAAGAACTGCCCGATGAAGAAGGTCGCCAGATGCCGCCCCTCGATGATGATCGGCATGGCAATGTCGATCATCCCGTTGCCGCAGCGGTATTCGAAATAATCATCCCCGACATCGCCGAGATGCGCCTTGATGGACGCGTTGCTCTCGCGGCACCGTTCGGAACAGAGCGGATGGACCCGATGAAAACGGGTACAGATCTCCTGCCAGCCGACGGAAACGATGTCGTTTTCGTTGTTGTCGAAGAGGCCGTAGGCCATGCCGGAGAGTTGATGGTGGGACTCCAGCAATTGTCTCACCTGCCCGACGTTGATCAGTTGTTCAAAGCTGTAATCGTGCATGTATTATTTCTTGCCCCCAGGCGCCGTCTTGCACAATTCTTGCACAATGATCTCACATCTTAATTAAATACACCGGCAATGTCAATTCAGGACGACTCACGCTGATCACCGGAAATACTCCCGTCGCATCAGGCTGACAGCTTGCGCGTCAACCCGGCCTTGTCCCGTTCGATGCCCGGCCACGCCCGGGAGCATGATTAATGAAATTTTGATCGTTAACAACGTGAGCAACCAATCACAGCACAGCATCGGACAGGACGGGAAAACGCGCAGAGGTTCCTGTTTAAAAGATGAGCATCTTTCGCAGGGGGCGGCAGGAATTAATACGGGAGAATATTCGGAGTTTTCGGAATTGACCAGCATCAGGACGTATTTTGCAAGTCTTGCCGCAAGGGTGGCGGTGGAAGCGGCGAGAAGGTAAAACCAAAAAAAAACAGGGCTAATGCGAAACCGCACAGCCCTTTTGATTGATTATTTGGAGCGGGCAACGGGATTTGAAAGCTGCCCTGTAACACCGCATATTACAATTATTTCAATTAGTTATATGGTTTTACCCGCCTGCCGAAGTCATAGAAAGTCCAGCAAAATCTACCTCAATATAGCCGGTTTGGTGAAAGCCTGGTGAAAGGCGCCAAGTCTGTGAAAAGTCACTTATCGACTTTTGTTGTATTGATTTCGAAAGGATATTTTTTACCATATCCAGTCGCCTTTAACTTGCCATCATTATAAGTGTATTTTTCATCAGAATAGGTGCCCTTGCAAACAAAGCTGATGTTTTCTGATATTCCAGTTATATTGCAGTTATCTCTCTTCCATTCATTTACTTCGCATTTTTGGCAATGAGCAACTAAAGATAACGTTTTTGTGGTCTTATCAACAGATACAATCTCAGTCTGATAACTGTAATCAAGTGGACGGAGCTGCCAATAAATCATCATATGACCTTCATATTTACCTCAACTTTCGCAGTTGGGCAAATCTTGTAACTTATTGAATATATAAATAGAA
>CAZRPI010000009.1:0-34648 GCA_964601865.1 uncultured Pelobacter sp.
ATGGACGACAGCGGTTTCTTCGACTGGTATTCCCACCAGGAACGTCGCGACGAGAGGGTGGCGTTCTTCATCGATGCCCTGCCAGCCGGCCGCCATGAGTTCCGCCACGTGATCTATCCGGAACTGGAGGGAAGAATCATCGCTCTCCCTGCCGCTGTCTGGCCCATGTACCAGCCGGAAATGCGCGGCGAGAGCCAGCCGTGGCAGGTTGAAGTGGGCAAGCGTTAGGGGCTTGTCCCGCGGCGCCGGCAATGGTATGCTCCCGACGTCGATGAGATCATACTTCTGAATACATTCAATGCCTGTATGACAAGCGAGGTCCAATGAAAACAGCTATTCTCATGATGGCCCACGGCAGCCGCGTGGCCGAGGCGAATGACGACGCCCGCGAAGTGGCGAAAATGGTCCGTGAGATCACCGGATTTGAAATCGTCGAAGTTTCTTTCCGGGAGATGCACGAACCGGATATCCAGCAGGGGATCGACAACTGCGTCAACAGGGGCGCGGAGCGCATCCTCCTCATGCCTTACTTCCTGTTCATGGGCGCCCACGTTCTGCGTGACCTCCCCGAGGAGATGGAAAGGGCCCGCGAGCGCTACCCCGGTCTGGTCATGGAAATGGGCGGCCATCTGGGGGCGCACCGCAAGCTGGCCGAAATCGAAACCGAACGGATCAGCGAGAGTCTTGAAAGACTGGGGTGGCAGTGATGGATTCACTGACAATGACACCGGAAGAGATCGAGGCTGAATCCTTCCGGATAATCGACTCCGAGGCAGGAGAGCATGGCTGGTCCGAATCCGAGTGGCAGGTTGTGCGGCGGGTCATACACACCAGCGCGGATTTTGAATACGCCCGGACCATGGTGTTTTCCGAGGGCGCGGTTGAGCGGGGCGTTGCCATCCTGAGAAGCGGTTGCGGCATCGTCACCGACACCACCATGGCCCTCTCCGGGATCAACAGGGCGCGCCTGTCGGCTTTCGGCAACAGGGTGGTCTGCCATGTTGCCGACCCGGATGTTGCCGAACTGGCAAAACGCGAGGGCATAACCCGTTCCATCGCCGCCATACGCAAGGCCCTGACCGTTCCCGACAACCGGATCTTCGTCATCGGCAACGCCCCCACCGCGCTCTTCGAACTGCTGAGGCTGATCGAGAGGGGAGAGGCGCATCCCGAGCTGATCATCGGCCTGCCGGTTGGATTCGTGGGCGCCGAGGAGAGCAAGAACGCCCTGGCGGAAACGGAAATTTCAGCCCCCTTCATCACCAACATGGGGCGCAAGGGGGGCTCCGGCGTCGCCGCGGCGGTTATCAATGCGCTGGCGATTCTGGCGGCAAAATAGTCGAAATCCGTTGTCTCGCACGAATGCCGAGGCTCTTGCGGAAGTCAAAATGAGTCCATCCCGAAGACCGGCTACATGAAAGAAAAACCCAGGACAAAATTGCGTTCCGGATACACAACCGGCGCCTGCGCCGCCGCCGCGGCCAGGGGAGCCGCGCTCATGCTGCGGGACCAGCGTGATGTCAGCGAGGTCACCATCCGGCTTCCCGCCGGAATCCCCGCCACGTTCAGGCTCGGGGGACGACGTTTTTCCCCCGACACCGCCGCCTGTTTCGTCGTCAAGGATGCCGGCGACGATCCCGACATTACCAATGGCGCCGAGATCCATGCCCTGGTGACGATTGATCCGGCCCTCTTTGCACCTGAAGACTGCAAAGAGTCATTGCTCATTACCGGCGGGACCGGCATCGGCAGGGCAACAAAACCGGGGCTGGCCGTGGCGCCGGGAGAATGGGCCATCAATCCGGTTCCGAGAAGGATGATCTCGGAGTCGGTGTCGGAGGTACTGGGTGACAGGCCGTCCATGGTCAGGATTTCCATCCCTGACGGCGAGTCGCGGGCAAAAAAAACCCTGAACGGCCGCCTGGGGATAGTCGGAGGCCTGTCGATCCTGGGCACGACGGGCATCGTCCGTCCTGTTTCGGCCAAGGCCTGGACCGACACCATCGACAGTTCCCTGGATGTGGCGCGCGCCTGCGGATGCGGGATGGTGGTCTTCTCCACCGGGCGCACCAGCGAACTGGCCGCGCAGGACTGGTTCAGGGTTCAGGGTGCAGGGTTCAGGGCTGAATCCCAACCAACCGACCGTGAACCGGCAACCCTGAACCCTGAACCTCTTCCCGAAGAGGCCTACGTCATGATGGGCGACCACGTGGCCCACGCCGTCCGTTCCGCGCGAGAGCGGGGCTTCACGCAACCGGTGATCGCCTGTCAGTTCGCCAAGCTCCTGAAAATCGCCTGCGGCTACGAAAACACCCACGCCGCCGCCTCGGAAATGGATCTGGGCCTTCTCCTGCAATGGATAGCCGCAGGGTCTCTCCCGCCGGAACTGATCGAAGCGGTTTCCAGGGCCGCCACGGCCCGCGAAATCGCCCTTAACACCGCTTTCAACCCCACGCTCATGGCGCTTGTGGCCGGGAAGGCTCTTCAGGCGATCGGCAATCATGCCCCCGGCCTGAAACCCTTTTTCATGGTTGCGGACTACACCGGCCGGGTCATTTTCAGTACGCTTTCTCCGTAAATCATCGAGCGGAATTAAATCCAATTCCATTTTGTCCCGGCATCCGGGGATCCCGCACAGCAATTTTTCTATGGAATCCCGAAGAAGATATGCTAGTATTCGACGGCTTAGGATAAACAGGGAGGTTACCCATGCCGCGGTATATTGAGGGAAATCTTGACGCGAAGGGCCAGAAGATCGGCATCATCGTCAGCCGTTTCAACAGTTTCATAACAGATCGTCTGCTGGACGGCGCCATCGACGCACTGGTCAGGCACGGCGCCGATGAGAACGACATCCATGTCGCCAGGGTTCCGGGCGCCTTCGAGATCCCGCTTGCCGCCAAGAAGATGGCCGGCGGCGGAGCGTATGACGGCATTATCGCGCTGGGCGCCGTTATTCGCGGTTCCACCCCCCATTTTGACTATGTTTCGTCGGAAGTGACCAAGGGGGTTGCCGCGGTTTCTCTTGAAAGCGGCGTTCCGGTTGCCTTCGGGGTTCTCACCACCGATTCCATCGAACAGGCCGTGGAACGAGCCGGGACCAAGGCCGGAAACAAGGGGTTCGACGCGGCCGTCACCATCATCGAGTCGGTCAACCTGCTTAAGGCCCTGAGCTGATGGGGTTCCGTCGGCAATCACGCGAACTGGCGCTGCAGATGCTCTACGCCCTGGATGCCAATCCCTCCGTAAAGCCGCGGGATCTGTTGCGTATTTTCCGCGAGGAGCAGCCGGAGATCTCGGACCGCGTGCGCGAATTCGCCGAACTGCTGGTCCAGGGTGTCCACACCGAGCGCGAAACCATTGACGCGGCCATCAAGGCGCGATCCAAAAACTGGTCTCTCGCCAGAATGCCGCGCGTGGACCTGAACATCATGCGTCTGGCAGCCTACGAACTGATGTTCCTCGCGGAGATTCCCAAAAAAGTCAGTATCAACGAAGCGATCGAGATTGCCCGCAAATTCGGCGACAAGGACTCGCCCGCCTTTGTCAACGGTATCCTTGACGAGATAACGGCCTGTCCCAAGACGGACGATGCGGGCTGAGTTCCATATTCCAGATTGTGAAACGAGGCGTTCAATGGATGACATTAAAGTTGGCTTGATAGGGTTCGGTAATATCGGCGCCGGCGTGGTAAAACTGCTCCGGCAAAACGCGGAAGTGATCCGCCGCAAAGTGGGGACCGGCATCGTCCTCAAGCGGATCGCCGACCGGGATATAACCACCGATCGCGGCGTCGCGGTTGACCCGTCCTGCCTGACCACCGATGTCAACGATATCTTCGACGATCCCGAGATTGCGGTGGTCATCGAACTGGTGGGAGGTTATGAACCCGCCAAGAGTTTTGTCCTCAAGGCCATTGAAAAGGGAAAGAATGTCGTCACGGCCAACAAAGCCCTCCTGGCGTTGCACGGCGAAGAGATCTACGCGGCTGCCGCAAGGAATAACGTCGAGGTGCAGTTCGAGGCCGCGGTGGGCGGCGGCATTCCGGTGCTGACCGCGATCAAGGGCAACATGGCGGCCAACAATTTCGGCAACGTGTTCGGCATCCTGAACGGCACCTGCAACTACATCCTCACCCGAATGACCCAGGAGGGAGCGGACTTCGCCGAAGTGCTCAAGGCGGCCCAGGAACTGGGGTACGCAGAACCCGACCCCACCTTTGATATCGAGGGGATCGACACCGCCCACAAACTGGCCATACTGGTCTCGCTCTGCTTCGGGACCCGCATCGATTTCAACTCCATCCACACCGAGGGGATCTCCAGGATCAGCGGTCTGGACGTCAGGTTTGCCCGAGACTTCGGCTATCGCATCAAACTGCTCGCCATCGGCAAGATCACGGACGGCAAGATAGAGGCCCGGGTTCATCCCACCATGATCCCGCTGAACAACCCCCTGGCGGACGTGAACGGTGTCTTCAACGCCATCCGCCTTACGGGAGATTTCGTGGGAGCGGTCATGTTCTACGGCCGCGGCGCGGGCCAGGACCCGACCGCCAGCGCCATTGTCGGAGATCTTGTAGGGCTTGCCCGCTGCAGGCTGGCGGGAGCGGGACGCACCGTTGCGCCGCTGGGGCTCCTGGACGAACATGTCCTCAATCTCCCCGTGAAACCGATGTCCGACATCGTCAGCAAATACATGCTCCGTTTCAGCGCACGGGACCTCCCGGGCGTTCTGGGCACCATCGCCGGCGCCCTTGGCAGACACGGCATCAGCATCTCGTCGATGGTTCAGACCGCCCATGACGAAGACGACACCGCACCGGTGCCCATCGTGATCATGACCCATGATGCGGTCGAGGGGTCGGTACAGGATGCCCTGGCCGAGATCGACCGGTTCGACTTCATCTGCGAAAAAACGGCCTTCATCAGGATTGAAGACAACCTGGAATAACCAGAGACACCAGTGAATACCAAAATTATACTCACGGAAGACCAGATCCCGCGCCAGTGGTACAATATCATCCCGGACATGCCCGGTCCCCTGGCGCCGGTCATCAATCCCCGGACCCTCAAGCCCATCGCGCCCGAGGACATGCAAACCATTTTCCCCATGTCGCTGATCGAACAGGAGATGTCGCCCCAGCGCTGGATCGACATCCCGGACGAGGTGCGCGAGATCTACAGGTTGTGGCGCCCCTCCCCCCTGTACCGCGCCCGACGCCTGGAGCAGGCCCTGGGGACACCGGCAAGGATCTACTACAAACACGAAGGGGTTTCCCCCGCCGGTTCCCACAAGCCCAACTCGGCCATTCCCCAGGCATATTACAATAAGAAGGCGGGAATACGTCGTCTTGCCACGGAAACCGGCGCCGGCCAGTGGGGCAGTTCCCTGGCCCTGGCATGCTCCATGTTCGGCATGGAGTGCACCGTCTACATGGTCAGGATTTCATGCACCCAGAAACCGTACCGCAAGAGCATGATGCAGCTGTGGGGCGCCACGGTCATTCCCTCCCCATCTGAATTCACCAACTCCGGGCGGGCCATTCTGGCCCATGACCCGGATTGCAGCGGCAGTCTCGGAATAGCCATATCCGAGGCGGTGGAGGATGCCGCCACCCACGACGACACCAACTACGCCCTGGGCAGCGTGCTGAATCACGTCTGCCTGCACCAGACCGTAATCGGCCTGGAGGCAAGGGAACAGCTCAGGATCGCGGGCGACTACCCGGACGTGGTCATAGCCTGCTGCGGCGGCGGCTCGAATTTTGCCGGCCTCGCCTTCCCGTTCATTTCCGACCGGGCCAACGGGAAGCAGGTTCGGTGCCTGGCAGTTGAGCCGGCTTCGTGTCCGACTCTCACCAAGGGGGTGTACGCCTTTGATTACGGCGATACCGCCAGGATGGCGCCCATCGCCATGATGTACACCCTGGGTCACGACTTCGTACCCCCGGGGATCCATGCCGGCGGCCTGCGCTATCACGGCGAGTCGCCCCTCATCTCCCAGCTGTACCACGCCGGGCAGATCGAGGCAAAATCCTACAAACAGAATTCCTGCTTCGAGGCGGCCCTTCTCTTTGCCCGCAGCGAGGGGATCGTCCCCGCCCCCGAATCCTCGCACGCCGTGCGCGCGGCCATTGACGAGGCCGTACTGGCCAAGGAGGAGGGGAGAGAGCGCACGATCCTGTTCGGACTCTCCGGTCACGGCCAGCTGGACATGGGCGCCTACGACGCCTACCTGTCCGGCGCGCTGGAGGACTTCGAGTATTCGAGCGAAATGGTACAGAAAGCGCTTGAGCGCTTGCCGAAGGTAAGTCTTTAATCAGGGATCCGTGACCAGGGAGCAGTAGAATCTTTTGCCGCTCCCTGGTCATAAGTCCCCAGTCCCCATCTATGATACGAGTCAAGATCTGCGGCATAACCAGTGCGGAGGATGCCCTGCAGGCGGTCGATGCCGGCGCGGATGCACTCGGGTTTGTCTTTTACAGCGCTTCTCCCCGTCATGTTTCTCCGAAGATGGCCCGCGACATAATCAGACGTCTCCCCCCCTTTATCCAGACCGTCGGACTCTTCGTGAACGAATCACTCTCAAGAGTGAACTCCCTGGCCGACGAGTGCGGCCTTGACATCATCCAGCTTCACGGGGACGAAAGCCCCGAGTTCTGCGCCGGCGTGAGGCGCCGCGTGATCAAGGCCCTCCGGATCAGGGACATCTCCAGCCTGGAACCGATGTCCTCATACCGAGTTTCGGCTTTTCTGCTGGACGCCTGGTCGCCGTCCGTTCCCGGCGGAACCGGAAAGTGTTTCAACTGGGATATAGCAGCAACCGCCTCGGACAACGGCAGGATCATCCTGGCCGGAGGCTTGACGCCGGAAAATATCACCGATGCCGTTCGCCGGACACGCCCCTACGGCGTGGATGTGTCCAGCGGTGTTGAATCCGCGCCCGGATCGAAGGACCCCGCAAAGGTCAGGGAGTTCATCGAAAACGCCAAAGGGAGCGATTTCCGTCTCGGTCCGTAAGGAATTCGCTCCGCCGAAGCCCCCGGTTTCACCATTTTTTTGACATTGTCCTTTCCGTAAAGGTAAGCTATCAGATTCAGACAACTTTTTATCGTAAACCTGTATTAAATATTGGCATTTCCTGTCCGACGATGTATATTGGTAAAGTTGCGAACCGGATGATTCGCGCAAAATTAAAGTGGAGGTAGCTGATGAATCTCGTAGAGAAAATCAAGGCAAAGGCAAAAAACAGCTTAAAAACGATTGTGCTCCCTGAAAGCTACGATGAACGCATGTTGTATGCAGCCGAAAAAATCGTGAAGGAAGGTCTGGCAAAGATCGTTATCCTGGGCGATCCGGCAAAGATCCAGGCCGAAGCAAAGGAAAAAGGCGTCAACCTTGAAGGAGTGGAACTGCTCGATCCCGCCACTTCTCCCAAACTGGACCAGTACATTGCCGACTTTGTCGAACTGCGCAAGAAAAAGGGGATGACCCCCGAAGAAGCCCGTAAAATTCTGACCGCTCCCGACTACCTCTACTATGCCGGCATGATGGTCCGCAGCGGCGCCGCCGACGGTGAAGTGGCAGGCGCTACCGGCACCACCGGCAACGTGATCAGGGCCGCAATCCAGACCGTTGGTCCCGCCAAGGGAATCAAGACCGTTTCCTCCTTCTTCATTATGGTAACCAAGAACCCCAGCTTCGGCGAAGACGGTGTCATGCTGTACGCTGACTGCGGCGTCAACCCCGATCCCGATTCGCAGGCACTGGCCGAGATCGCCATCGCCACCGCCGGCAACTGCAAGGCTTTCCTTGACGCGGAAGCCCGCGTTGCCATGCTCTCCTTCTCCACCAAGGGCAGCGCCAGCCATCCGGACGTGGACAAGGTCACCAAGGCTCTGGAAATCGCCAAGGAACTCAGACCCGACATCATGATCGACGGCGAACTGCAGGCAGACGCAGCCCTCATTCCCAAAATCGGCGAGAAGAAATCTCCCGGCAGCCCCGTAGCCGGTAAAGCCAACGTTCTGGTCTTCCCGGACCTGGGCGCAGGAAACATCGCCTACAAGATCACCGAGCGCGTGGCTGGCGCCGAAGCTTTCGGTCCGCTCCTCCAGGGTCTTGCCAAACCGGTTAACGACCTCTCCCGCGGCTGCTCGGTGGAAGATATCGTCAACGTAGCCGCCATCACGGCCGTAGCCGCCCAGTTCGCCTGAGCCGTTTCGGGCTGTTTATACTAACACAAAAGGCGCATCCATTCCGGATGCGCCTTTTGTGTTACAAACTCTGTCTGAATTCCGATTTATGAAATCTGAAGTGTTATCGGGAAACGTAGGGCAACGGATCAACGAGCCCCGCCTCCGCAAACCCTTTGAGCCTCAGACGACAGGAATCGCAACGACCGCAGGACAGGCCCTCTTCCGTTGGATCATAGCAGGAATGGGTCAGTGCGTAATCAACCCCCAATGAACTGCCGGTCCTTATGATATCCGCCTTGGTCATGTTGATCAGCGGGGCATGAATGGAAAAACGTCCGGTTCCCTCGACACCGGCCTTCGTGGCCAGGTTGGCCATGTTTTCGAATGCAGCTATGTATTCGGGACGGCAGTCCGGATAGCCGGAATAGTCAAGGGCGTTGACGCCGATGTAGATATCAAAGGCGCCGAGCGCCTCGGCCCACCCCAGCGCGAAGGAGAGGAAAATGGTGTTCCGGGCCGGAACGTAGGTCACCGGTATCCCCTCGCCCACCCCATCCTTGGGAACATCGATGTCGGCCGTCAGGGCGCTGCCGCCAACCTGGCGGAGATCGAAATCAACCACTAGGTGTTCCACTGCTCCCAGACGCCGGGCATTCGATCTTGCCACATCCAGCTCGAAACGATGGCGCTGCCCGTAGGAAAAACTCATGGCATAGGGCTCGAAACCGTCGTGTTTTGCCATGGCAAGACAGGTGGTGGAATCGAGCCCGCCGCTGTAAAGAATAACCGCTTTCCTCTGCATTCTCACTTTCCTCTGTTCTTATTCGTCCGGGTTTCAGACCGTCAGTTTGAAAACCGCGTCGATCGCCTTGAGGTTGGTCAGCAGGGAAGGAAGATCGTTCAGCGCGATGGAGTTGGGACCGTCGCAGAGAGCCTTTTCCGGATCCTCGTGCACCTCCATGAAAACGCCGTCAACGCCCGCGGCAACGGCGGCCCGGGCCAGATATGCCACGAACTCCCGTTGCCCACCGGAACTGTCGCCCTGCCCTCCCGGCAGCTGTACGCTGTGCGTGGCATCGAAGATGACCGGATAACCGCTGGAACGCATGACCGGAAAGCTGCGCATGTCAACAACGAGGTTGTTGTAGCCGGAGGATGCGCCCCGTTCGGTCAGGATGATGTTTTCGTTCCCCGAGGCCGCAATCTTGGCCGCGACATTCTTCATATCCCAGGGAGAGAGGAACTGCCCCTTCTTGACGTTGACCACCCGTCCGGTTGCCGCCGCCGCTACCAGCAGATCGGTCTGACGACAGAGAAAAGCCGGGATCTGCAGCACGTCAAGAACTTCGGCGGCGGGAGCCACCTGCTCGACGGAGTGCACATCCGAGAGTACCGGTAGACCCAGGGATTCACCGACCTTCCGCAGGATTTCGAGCCCCTCCCTCATGCCGGGTCCGCGGTACGCCGTGATGGAGGTCCGGTTCGCCTTGTCGTACGACGCCTTGAAGATGAGCGGTATCGAGAGGCCGTTGCAGATGGTCATCAGGCGTTCCGCGAGCCGTATCGTGGCCAGTTCGGACTCGATCACGCAGGGTCCTGCGATCAGGACCAGCGGTCGCTTGCCGCCAATCTTCACATTTCCGATCCGAATCTCCCGGGTCACGCTTTCCTCGAATCCCTCTGAACCAGGGCCGCGCGGACGAAAGATCTGAAGAGCGGGTGGGGAACCAGAGGTTTGGATTTGAACTCCGGATGGAACTGGCATCCGAGAAACCACGGATGGTCCGCGATTTCAATGACTTCGACCAGATCCTTTTCCCTGTAGACGCCAGAAAGGATGAGGCCGTTTTGAGTCAGCACATCCCGGTAGGCGTTGTTGAACTCGTACCGGTGGCGATGACGTTCGGATATCTCCAGATCGTTGTAGGCCGTATGGGCCAGGGTACCCTTGGTCAGGGAACAGGGATAGGCCCCCAGGCGCATGGTGCCCCCCTTCTTGTGGATTGACTTCTGCTCCTCCATGAGATGGATCACCGGGTTGCCGCATCCCTTCCTGAATTCGCTGGAGCAGGCGTCCTCGATGCCGCATACGTTCCGGGCGTATTCCACCACGGCCATCTGCAGCCCGAGACAGATTCCGAAAAACGGGATCTTGAATTTCCTGGCGTATTCTATGGCCAGGACCTTCCCCTCCGTGCCGCGTTCGCCGAAACCTCCCGGAACCAGCACCGCGTCCACATCCACCAGGTGCCCGTCAATTCCGTCGCGCTCGATCTTTTCCGAATCTATGTATTTCAGGGAAACCCGGCAGTCGTTGGCGATACCGCCATGGGTCAGAGCCTCGGAGAGCGATTTGTAGGATTCCGTCAGATTGACATACTTGCCGACGATGGCGATGCGCACCTCTCCGTGGCCGGGATGGCAGACGGTTTCCACCACATCCTGCCAGGGCTTGAGGTCCGGAGTCTTGGTCCAGATGTTGAGCTTTTCCACGACTCTGTCGTCCAGGTGCTCCCTGTTCAGGGCCAGCGGAACATAGTAGATATGCTCGCAGTCCACAACCTGGATGACGTCTTCAACATTAACGTTGCAGAAGAGGGAAATCTTGTTCTTCATTTCCTGGGGCAACTCGCGCTCCGAGCGGCAGAGCAGGATATCGGGCTGGATGCCGATCTTGCGCAGCTCCATGACGGAATGCTGGGTCGGTTTCGTTTTCAGCTCTCCGGCGGTGCGGATGTACGGCACGAGAGTGACGTGGACGTAGAGCGTATTGCCGGGGCCGCGATCAGTCCTGAACTGGCGGATGGCCTCAAGGAAGGGGAGCGACTCGATGTCTCCGACCGTGCCGCCGATCTCGATGATGGCCACATCGGCGCCCTTGGCGTTTTCCAGTATCTTGTGCTTCATCTCGTCGGTTATGTGGGGAATAACCTGCACCGTACCGCCCAGGTAGTCCCCTCTCCGCTCCTTGTCGATAACCGAGAAGTAAACCTGTCCGGTGGTAAAGTTGCTCTTCCTGGAAAGGCGGGCGTTGGTAAAACGCTCGTAATGACCCAGATCCAGGTCGGTTTCGGCGCCGTCATCGGTGACGAAAACCTCCCCGTGCTGAAACGGCGACATGGTGCCGGGATCGACGTTGATGTACGGATCGAGTTTCTGCATCGTGACCCGCAATCCGCGCGCCTCCAGCAAGGCGCCCAGCGACGCGGCCGCCAGCCCCTTGCCGATGGAAGACACAACTCCGCCGGTGATAAAAATAAACTTTGTTTTCATTGGTACTGCTCCTGTTGCAGAAAATTATCTGGCGCTGATATTCTTGAAGCGTTCCCGGGCCTTTGCCAGATCTTCAGGAGTGTCGACACCGATCGATTCGTACTCCGTCTCGACGACACGGATGCGGACGCCGTTCTCGACCGCACGCAGCTGTTCCAGCTTCTCCGCCTTCTCCAGAAAAGAGGGGGGGGTAGCCGCGAACTCGATCAGAAAATCACGCCTGAAAACGTACAGTCCCACATGCTTGAAGCAGAGGAGTTTGCCGCTGGCAAAGGACTCGTCCTTGAGATCCTGCCATTTGTCCCTGAAAAAAGGCAGTGGCGAGCGGGAGAAATAGAGGGCGTTCCCCTCCCTGTCGGTCACGATTTTGACCACATTGGGACTGAGGAAATCGTGGAGGCAGCGGATGCGGCACTTGAGGGTTCCCATGCGGATGCCCGGATCGGCGAGGAGGGGTCGGATGGCCTGATCGATCATCTCGGGCTCGATCAGAGGCTCATCCCCCTGGACGTTGACGATGATGTCGGAGGAGAGCTTTGCCGCCACCTCGGCCAAACGATCGGTGCCGGTCTCATGGTCCGGACGGGTCATGCGGCAATCGCCGCCGAAGGCCGTGACCGCCTGGTGAATGCGCTCATCGTCGGTCGCCACTATGGCGGAGTTGACGAGGGAGGCGCGCAAGGTCCGTTCGTAGACATGCTGAATCATCGGCTTGCCGTCGATGATGGCCAGCGCCTTGCCCGGAAAACGCACCGAAGCAAAGCGGGCGGGAATGACTGCCGTGATGTTCATCCGGGATAACCTGTGAAAGAGAAATTTACGGCGATTGAGGCTCCGCGTCGCGGATCGTCCATGGTAGGACGTGCCAAGTTACCGCAAAAGCAGGGAGGTGTCAAGGATGGAAAGAGGCGGTTGCCGGAGGCGCGGAATACCGGTCAGGCAGGCAAAAACGTCATTTCTGCACGATCACGCTGTCCCGCCACCCGAAGGATTCCATCTGGGCCGCCAAAAGCTGCTTCATGGTGATGTCGCACCGTTCAAGGAGGTTGATAACCGCGTCGAAGTCCGTTGATTCGACCTTCTCCGCCAGCTCCAGCAGCATCCCCATCCTCCCCTGCCGGGAAATGAGCGCGTTGGTTACCTCGTCGGTGAGATGGAGGTTTTCCAGGATTTCACTCATGGGGACTTCGAACAGAACGTCCAGAAGGGAGAGGATTCCGGTCATGAATGCGGCTTCAGCCACGTCGTCGTGGGCTCGTCTGCCCTCAACGAGGAGTTCCATCATCCTTCCCCGTACCACGGCCATCTCGAGTAAGGGGTGGTTCAGGCCCCGCCTGTCGTTGGTCGAGAAGAGCGACAGCTGCGCCCAGCGGCGCAGATGGTTCAGACCCAGCAGAATTATGGCGTGGCGCAGGTTCTTTATCTTGTTGCGCAGGCCGATGCCGACGGAGTTGACGAGACGGAGCAGATTGTAGGAAAGGGTGGGATTCTCCTTGAAGGTCTGTTCGATCTCGGCAATGGATGCCTCCATGACAAGCTGCTGCAGGAGCTTGAGCATGGCCATCCCGGATATGTCAATGCGCTTCCGGTCCAGGATCATGGGGCGTTCAAAAAAATACCCCTGAAAATAGTCGAAGCCCATCCTGAAGCAGGCCTGAAACTGCTCCACCGTTTCAACCTTTTCCGCCAGCACCTTCAGTTTCGTTTTGCGAAACGCCCTCATGATATCAGGCAGTTCATCGAAATTGCTGGTGAGAATATCTATCTTGACTATGTTGACGACGTCGTAGATGTCGTTGTGACTCTCGCTGTACTCGTGGTCGTCGAGAGCTATCTTGAAGCCGAGATTCTTCAGTTCACGGCAGCGTTCGATCACATGCTCATTAAGTTCGATTATCTCCAGCAGTTCGATTACCGTCTGTTCCACGGGAAGCAGTTCAATGGCCTCGGAGAACAGCACGTCCAAGTTGACATTGACAAACCCCAGCTTCCCGCCCAGGACTTCTTCCACCCCGAATTCCGAGAGGACGGAACTGATGACGCTGGCGCTGGCGTGCGAATAGTTGGTGAACTGCGCGGCATTGTAATCAGTGGATCTGAAAAGGAGTTCGAAGCCGATAATTTCCTGATGGCGATTCAGAATGGGCTGGCGACCCAGGAAGAACTTGTCGGACTTGTCTTTCAAAAGCGGAATCCCTTAGGAACAGAGCCGCAGCACCTCTGCGGCGATGTTCTGAAGCGGCGTTATCTTGCTGACCCCTCCCGTCTTGACGGCTTCATGCGGCATTCCATATACGACGCACGTCGCTTCATCCTGGGCGATGGTGACTGCGCCGGCATCGTGCATTTCCTTCATTCCGTGGGCGCCGTCGTCCCCCATGCCGGTCATGATCACTCCGACCGCGTTTCTCCCCGCATAGCGCGCGGCCGAACGGAACAGGACGTCGACCGAGGGACGGTGCCGGGAAACCAGCGGTCCGTCCTTGATTTCCACGTAGTAGCGGGCGCCGCTCCGTTTCAGCAGCGCGTGGTGGTTGCCCGGAGCGATCAGCGCCCTGCCGCGCACGACCGTATCGTTGTCCTGTGCCTCCTTGACGGTAACGCGGCAGATCGAGTCCAGTCTCTTGGCAAAGGCCGCGGTAAAATTTTCCGGCATGTGCTGGACGATGACGATGCCCGGCGTATCTTCGGGGAGCATTTCGAGAAAGACCCTGAGCGCCTCGGTGCCGCCGGTGGAGGCGCCCACGACCACCACTTTTTCGGTGGTCTGGATCATGGCTTTCGCGTTGGGCTTTTCCATGATCACATCGGCGGTGTATTTGGGAGATACTTCCTTCATGGTCCTCGTCATCCGGAGAGGGGCAAGGCGCGCCGCGGCGGCCCCCTTGATGGCGTCGCAGATCCGAACGCGGGACTCCTCGATAAACTGCTTGGTTCCGAGCTTCGGCTTGGTGATGATGTCCACGGCGCCGTATTCCAGGGCCTTGAGCGTGGTTTCACTGCCGCTTTCCGCGAGGCTTGAGCACATCACCACCGGAATGGGATGCTGGCTCATGAGCTTCTGCAGAAAGGTCAGCCCATCCATGCGCGGCATCTCGACATCAAGGGTTATTACGTCCGGAACCACTGATCTCAGGCGCTCGGCGGCCATTATGGGGTCGCTGGCGGTGCTCACGACCTCGATCTGAGGGTCGGAATTTATGATTTCGCACAAAGTCTGCCGCACCAGGGCG
This sequence comes from uncultured Pelobacter sp., assembly GCA_964601865.1. GTDB lineage: Bacteria > Desulfobacterota > Desulfuromonadia > Geobacterales > Pseudopelobacteraceae > Pseudopelobacter. The sequence continues at coordinate 14,707 of CAZRPI010000009.1, forward strand.
GAATCATCGATAACCATTACCTTGATTTTGCCCACGACACCACCTCCGGATAATCTGTTTGCGATCTCTGTACCATGCGATGGAGGAACACATCGCCGTTCCGGGTACAGAAGTAGAGCTTGCGTCCCTGGACACCACCCGTATCCCTCGCGGCGATCTTCAGTCCGAGGGCTACGAGCACCTTCTCCGCCTGAGCCACGTTCTGCTCTCCCACCGTCCCTTTCCCCGCTTCATAGCAGTTGAAATCAAGAACCTGGGCGCCGCCGAACAGCTTGACGACCAGGTCTGCCGCCCCCGCCTCCGAAATTTTACGGTAGATGTGCAGCAGAGCGGTGTCAACATACCGCATGTCATGGTCACGGCCACCACTGTACGGCAGCATGGCATGGCAGATTGCGCCGATCCGGCGTGAGGGCGAAAACATGGTCACGGCCACGCAGGAGCCCAGTACGCTCGATATCAACATCGGTTCATAGGCCAGAATGACGTCTCCCGGTTTGAGAAAGGCACTGCGGGTATGTGAGGCAAACAGACTTTTCATAATAACAGCAGAACTGACGTTGAATCAAATGGAGAAATGAAGAATAACAAAAACATGGCGCTATTTCGTCATGTTTTTCATTCACGGATCTGTTACGCCTTACGATTTGATGTAAACCGTGGAAGCCACCGCTCTGAAGGGCACATCAAGGCCGTTCAGGGTCTCAGAGTGCCCGATGAACAGATACCCCCCCGGCCTCAACTGGCGATGAAATTTTCTCATCAGAGTCTGCTGGGTCTGTTTGTCAAAATAGATAACAACATTACGGCAGAAGATAATGTCCATTTTTTCGGAAATGCCGAAGTTGTCATCCATGAAATTGATCCGGCGGAATGACACGGTCGATCTCAGGGGCGGACAGATACGCACCAGCGACAGAGCCGGGTTCTTGCTCTTCAACAGGTATTTCTTTTTGATGTTCAGGGGGATGGTATCCGTCCGCTCTTCGGGATAGATGGCCGACCTGGCGGTTTCCAGGATCTTTGTGCTTATATCCGAAGCCAGGATGGAAAATCTGTAATCCTGCCGTTTTTCGAAAAAATCCGACAGGACCATTGCCAGGGTGTAGGGTTCTTCACCGCTGGAACAGCCGGCGCTCCAGACACGCAGAGGGTCCCGTGACAGGTCGCGGTCGCCGGAGAGGATATTGGGAAGCGCACTCTTGACCAGGAAGTCGAAATGCGCGGGTTCACGGAAAAAATCCGTTTTGTTGGTCGTGACCACATCGATGAGGTGTACCAGTTCGCATTCCTGCCCCTGCCGGCTGAACACAAAATCGCTGTACTCCTCGAAGGTATGCAGACCCAGCGCCTTGAGTCTTTTCTGAAGTCGCGCCTCAAGCATGGTTTTCTTGGCAGGCGGCATCTTTATGCCGACACTGTCGTAGATCAGGGCGCTGAAGCGCTGAAACACCCGGTCCTTCATCGTTGCGGGCAGATGTGGTGCCCGGGAATTCTGGCCGTTCGTCAATTAATCATCCTTTCCTCAGTCAGGTCATTTCAGAGAGTTCCGAGGAAGAAAAGATCCGGTCAATATCCAGAATCATGACAAAATTATCATCGATCTTGCCCATCCCCCTGATGAAGTCCGTGTCCATCCTGGTCCCGATGCTGGGAGCCGGTTCGATGTTTTCCGGCTCCATCTCAACAACCTCCTGAACCGAATCGGCCAGCGCGCCCAGAACCATGGTTTCACCGTTCAGCCTGACTTCAACCACGATGATGCAGGTGTTGACCGTCTGTTCGGTCATGTCCATGCCGAACTTGAGTCTCATGTCTACCACGGGAACCACGCTCCCGCGGAGGTTTATGACTCCCCGCATGAAATCCGGTGTTTTGGGAACCTTGGTAATGGTCGTCAGTTCCAGTATCTCCCGGACCTTTGCCACATCCAGCGCGAATATCTCATCCGCCAGTTTGAATGTGAGATACTGGACCGACTCGGTTATTTCAGCAACGCCCATGGCGGCCTCCTTCTAGAATTTCTCGAATGCGCAATCTACCTGGTCCGCTCCACTGAAACCGAGTTCCAGATTGACGCCGCCGGTTGGACATGCGACGGATTCGGCTTTCTCCCTGTTGCCCGTATGGGCAAACTGGGGCTGTTTGACCTTTTTCTCAACGGTCCGGCGGGACGCCTTCGCATAAACCCCGTCAACCTTGAAGAAGGATATCGCCTCGCTCATCTGTTCGGCCTGGCTGGACAGCTCTTCTGAAGTGGAGGCCATCTCCTCGCTCGCGGAGGCGTTCTGCTGAATGACCTGGTCCAGTTGCTGGATGGCCTTGTTTATCTGCTCGGCGCCGCTGTCCTGTTCCCTGCTCGACGCGGTTATCTCCTGCACCAGTTCCGCGGTGCGCTGGATATCGGGGACCATCAGGTTGAGCATCTCGCCCGCCTGTTCGGCAATGGCCACGCTCCGGGTGGACAGTTCCGAGATCTCGCCGGCTGCCGCCTGGCTCCGCTCCGCAAGCTTGCGCACCTCCGAGGCGACAACCGCGAATCCCTTGCCGTGTTCTCCGGCGCGTGCGGCCTCGATGGCCGCGTTGAGGGCAAGCAGATTGGTCTGGCGTGCGATCTCCTCGATGATGCCGATCTTCGTGGCAATTTCCCTCATGGCCGCAACTGTCTGGGTGACCGACTTTCCCCCCTCCTTGGCGTCGACCGAACTCTTGACGGCAATCTTCTCGGTCTGGAGGGCGTTGTCCGTATTCTGGCGGATGGAGGAAGCCATCTCCTCCATGCTTGATGAGATCTCCTCAGCGCTGGCGGCCTGTTCCGTGGCGCCCTGGGAGAGTTGCTGGGCGGTGGCGGAAAGCTGCTGACTGCCGGAAGCCACATTGTTGGCCGCCCCCATCACATCGCCCACAACATGCTTCAGTTTTTCAACCATGTTGCCGAGGGCTCTCATCATCTGGCCGGTCTCGTCGCGGCTCTTCGCCACCACCGAAATCGTCAGGTCACCGTTGGCGAGGCAGTTGGCGACATTCACGGCCTCTCCGATCGGCCGGGTAATGGCGCGACTGATGAACAGACCCATGCCGATTGCCAGCAGAACACCGGCAATGGCAAAGGAGATCATCAGACGCGAGGCATTGGCTGAGACCGCCGCGTTTGACTCGGAGGTCAGCCTTCCCTGTTTCAGCTTTGCCTCAACCAGTTTGTCGATGGTGTCGCCGAACTCGCCCGCAATCTTCGCGAACTGCCCGGAATCCAACAACGCCTGAATTTCCTTGGCGTTGTCCGCCAGGGAGTACTGAAGGAGGCGATCCATGAGGGCATAGTAGTTTACCCTTTCCCGGTTGAAATCGGCAAACATCTTGTGACCCTCTTCGGTCAGTATGGTCTTTTCAAACAGCGATGCTTCCTTGTCGATATTCTCCTGAAGCCCCTTTATCGAATGAATGAACTTTTCCTTTTCCCCCCTGCTGGTACTCCTGAGAACATAGAGCACGTTGACCCTGATCCGTTGAAAGCCCGATGAGATTCCCAACAGGTGGGCGGTAGGAACCGTGATCTTCTCGTAGAGCAGTGTGTCGGCATCGTTGAGCTGCTGAATCTTTCTGATGCCGACGGTCCCGATTACCCCAGCAATGAGTGCGACAACCACAAATCCGGAAATCAGTTTGGTGCCAATGTTCATGTTATTCAGCATCTGTCCACCTCCATAAAGGATTTAGTGAATCTTCTGAATTAAACAACAGCCCTGTTGTCCGTCATGCGCTGGTTTTCGAAAAAGTTCAGGCTATCCGGTTCTCCTCAACTATTTATGCCATCAGTACGTTTGTTGCTCCGCCAGTTCGGCGCACTGGGTCAGGACGGCCGGGTCCAGGATGAGGGCCACGGAGCCGTCGCCCAGGATGGTGGCGCCCGACACTCCCTTGACGTCCTGGTAGAGTCTGCCCAGCGGCTTGATTACGGTCTGGTGTTCACCGACCACGAAATCGACCACAAACCCGATGCGAGTGCCGTTCACCGAGAGAATCACGATCTGCTCGATGTCCGGGCTCTCTCCCGATATGTCGAACTGTTCCCGCAGGGAGATGTACGGCGTGAGACTCCCCCTGATGACGGCCAGATTGCGGCCGTGGGCGTTCCTAACATCCTCGCGGGTCAATTCGACGCATTCCTCCACCGCGGCCAGCGGCAGGACGAAATGACTGTCGCCGATCTTGACCAGGAGGCTCTCGATGATCGCGAGGGTAAGCGGAATCCTGAGGGTGATGGTCGTACCCGTGCCGCGTTCGCTGTCGACCTCGATGGTGCCGCGCAGGTCCTGGATGCCGCGTTTGACCACATCCATGCCCACGCCGCGGCCGGAGATGTTGGTGATCTTCGAGGCGGTGGAAAAGCCGGGGGCGAAGATCTGGGAGAAAATCTCCCGGTCGGATACGTCGGCGTTGGAAGGCAGGAGGCCACGCTCGACCGCCTTGGCAAAAATGGTGTCACGGTCCAGACCGGCGCCGTCGTCACGGATGGAGAGGAGTACGGAATCCCCCGAATGCACGGCGCCGAGGCATACGGTCCCCACCGGTGATTTGCCCGCGGCCCGGCGCACGTCGGGAGGCTCGATGCCGTGATCGATGCTGTTGCGGATGATGTGCACCAGCGGATCGTTCAGCTTCTCGATTACGGTCTTGTCCAGCTCCGTTTCGGCGCCGAAGGTCTCCATTTCGATTTCCTTGCCCAGTTCCTGGGAGAGATCGCGCACCAGACGCTTGAACTTGCTGAAGGTGCTGCCGATGGGGAGCATGCGGATGTTGAGCGCGGTGTCGCGCAGTTCGTTGGTGAGACGCTCCACCTCTTCGGAGATGGCGACGAAGGTCGGGTCACCGCAGGCCAGGGAGACCTGGGATAGATGGGCCTGTACGGTGACCATCTCTCCCACCAGGTTGATGAGCTGATCCAGACGTTCGGCGGGAACCCGGATGCTTGCTGCGGCTTCCGCCTGGGGAGCGATGTTGCGCTCCTGACGGACGGTCTTGACATGCTGCTGCTCGATCAGGGCCGACTGGACCTTTTCAGGGGTCACGATCCCCTGCTCCACCAGAAGTTCCCCGAAGCGTTTCTGCTGCGTGAGTACCTTCTGCATCTCCTCGATGGAAAGGTCGCCGCGCTCGACCAGGATATAGCCAAGCTTCTTGTACCCCTCATCCCGGTCGATCAGGCCGCTGCTGTCGATGAGTTCGATCCTGATGTCGCAGTCGTCCTCGACGAAGATGAATACATCCCTGATGGCGTCCTCGCCACGACTGCTGGTCAGGATGATGTCCCAGTAGATGTGGCACTGCTCGCAGGAAAGATCGTCAATCAGTGGAATCTCATCCAGCTGGGCTACGACATGGCAGACCCCCAGGCTGCGCAGCTCATTGATGAGCGAGACCGGATTCGTTCCGCACAGCAGTATCTCCGGGTTCGGCCGGAAACGGATGCGCCAGGTTTTTTCCTCGGCGTTTTCATCCCCAACCGTCCCCGCGTCGGGACCGGTTACGGATTCATCTTTGGTTTCGGCTCCGGTTTCCGTCCGGGACAACAGCTGGCGAAGACTGGCTATGATCGCGTCGCCATGGCCGTGATCCACATCCCCCAGACCGGCGGAGGCATCCAGAAGGGCCGTGATGTGGTCCCGGGATTGGAGCGTCAGATCCAGAAGACGCCTGGTTACCTTCAGTTTGCCGTTGCGAACCATGTCAAAGACGGTTTCCACCTCATGGGTGAAGGAGGCGATCTCGTCGAAACCGAACATGGCGCCGGAACCCTTGATGGTGTGCATGGCCCTGAATACCCGGTTGATGAGGTCCTCATCCTCAGGGGTGTCTTCCAGTTCCAGAAGCGAGGTTTCCAGCTCGGCCAGGAGTTCGCCGGCCTCCTCGCGGTAGGTCGCTATGGCTTGTTCCATCATGGCTCTACCCCAGTACCTTCTTGATCACGGCGATCAGTTGTTCGGGTTTGAAGGGCTTGACAATCCACCCGGTGGCGCCGGCAGTCTTCCCCTCCGATTTCTTCGAATCCTGGGATTCGGTGGTGAGCATGATGATGGGGATGAATTTGTTCATGGTCCCACCCCTGACCCCCTTGATCAGCCCGATACCGTCCAGATTGGGCATGTTGAGGTCGGTAAGCAGCATGTCCACCTTCTGGGAATTCAGCTTGTTCAGGGCATCTCGGCCGTCCACGGCCTCAACTACGGTGTACCCGTTCTGCTTGAGGGTGAACGATACCATCTGACGCACACTGGCCGAATCGTCGGCCGTCATTATTACTTTTGCCATATATTTACAATCCTCCAAACCACTGACAATGCAGATCCATGTTCTGTTTGCAGGCCGCGTGGCGCCGCACGCCGCAGGCCTCGATTATTTCCTCCAGGGACCGGGGACGAGGACCCCGGCAAGCAAAGGTCCTGCTCCTTGCGGCCGCTGTCCTGCATGCGGAACAGATCAGCTGCAGAGCCGTTATGTCCAGCTCGACTCCCGGATCAAATTCGAGCAATACCTGCTGCGAAGCCTCAAAACCCTCGGCCAGAAGCCGCATGAAATCAGCGGCGTTCTCGATCGTCAAACGGTCTCCGCTGCTGATGAGGACCCCGCCATCTTCAAGTTGTCTGCTCTCCAGACCCATCGATCCCTCCCATTAAAACAGATCAACGTTGTCGCCGAATTCGGAGTCGCTCTCCTCCTTCGGCGTTATCTCCACCTGAACGCTTGCCGGCTGGTGCCCGGCTTTCCTTCTGGCAATTGCCTCGTGGATGCGCCGTTCGCTTTCCATGGTGTACAGTTCTTCCATGTGGCGCAGGTTCTGTTTGAACTGGCTGCTGGCGGGCTCTATCCCACGGGCCTCTCCCACGATCCGTTCCAGGTCGGCAAGTACCCCCTCCGCCATGGAGCGCATCCGCTCATGGACATCTATGGCTGCCGTGGCCTGCTCGACATCCTCCGTCAGGGAGCGCACACTATGGCCCAATCCGTCCAGCCGGACGAAGAGGTCGTCGTTAATCATGCTCAGGGTAGCCATGATACCGGACAACTCGCTCTCCATGGACGCAATGAGAGAGCCGGATCCCATCCCCTCCTGGCTGGTCTCGGTCGAGAGATGCTCGGTTGCGTCGTGGATGACCGTCAGTGTCGAGGCAACGGCTTCAGTCTGTCTTATGGCCTCATCCGACAGACGTTTGATGGCTTCGGCCAGCACTCCCAGGGCCGCCCCCTCCCGGCCGGTGTGGGCCGCTTTTATCTGGGAATTGAGGGCGATAAGATCTATTTCCGACCCGATATACTCGATGTCTTCCACAAAACCGGTTATCTGCTTGATGGTTGCCGCGACACTCCGCATCGTGTCCGAGATGCTGCGATCGGAGCTGGCGCAGGAGACGAGCGCCGAGGTAATGGAGGCCATCCCCTGCTTCAGTTCGTCCACAAAGGAGCTGCCGCCGGAATCGGCCACTCCTGCCAGGGCAAGGGTTTCCCGGGCCATGGATGACTGCTTGCTGGCCACGTCGCGCAGGTTGTCAACGGTGGAGCAGACCGCGGCATGCAGCTCCGAAACGGCAAAGCGGAGCTGGGCCTCCTGGAGTTCACAGACATCGCCGGCTTCGACGACGAGTTTTTTGAACCGTTCTTCACCGGAAGACGCCGTTCCCATCTCCGTGAGATCGGTGTTGAGCTTTTCAAGGGCCTCAACAACATGCTCCACCTGCTGACGGGTTATGTCGTGGGCCTGCTGGGAAGAAACCACCTGGCTGATGTTGGAACTCACATCCGCTGACACCTCGGAAACCATGGCGCCGAAACCGGCGCAACGCTCGGTAACCTCAATCAGCTTCCTGAGGGCGGAAGCGGTTCCCGCAAGCGCGCCCTGGGCTTCCGCATCCTGCATTCTCTCGCTTGTGTGCACCGACTTGAGATTCGTGTCAATGGTCGATGCCAGCAACTGGCGATGGTTGAGAATCGTGGCGGATTTATCGTTAACCTGGTGGGACAGTTTCTCCACATCCATGGCAAGGTTGACGAATCCGCTCCCGAGTTCCCCGAGGCGCGAACTCTCGATCTTGGTCGAGATACTGAGCATCCTGAGGGTCTTGTTCATCTTCTGGAACCCCTCCAGAGGCTGGGTCAATTGTTCAAGCAGCTCCTGAACCCGTCCCAGGGTCTGAAAACTCTCGCCGCTGTTCCGACGCGCGCCGGCAAGGTACTGCTCCATATCCGTCATCATCTGCTGCAATCGTCCTATCAGCGTCTGCAGACGCTCACCGGAGACGGTTTCCATCAATTGGCCCGACATATCGGTGATGTCCACAGAACGCTGATAGAACGATTGCAGTTGTGAACCTATCTGGAGAAATTCTTCTTCCGTCGCGCCGGCCATCTGTTTCAGGCTCTCCAGGGCGGGAGAGAGAATGTCCCGCCATGAGGCGACGGTGGCGAGAGACCGGGATGAATCCGTCGTACCGGAATCGGGGTGAATGGAGAATGACATCAACAGTCCCTTTTACTTAAAATCCTTTTTAGTGGAGATAACGTAATCCTTCTTCGCCGCATCCCTGAGATGGCAGTCAAAGCAGGTTTTCACCGGATCAAGGCCGCTCGGTCTGCCATCGGCGCCAAAACTTGCAAACTGCCAGCCACCGGTCTGCTTGAAGCGCCTGTCCTTCTTCATCATTACGATCATGTTCTTGGGACCGTCAACGGAAGGGTTCCCCTTGATATTGAAGAACTCCACGACGATACGGCTTCCCTCGGGAAAACGGTTGCCCGCCCTGTACCCTTTCATGGCCGCCTTGTCGGCATAGATATAATGAATGCCGTAGAACAGGGAATTCTTGTCGGTTTCGACCTTGCGTTCGCTCTTTTTCCAGGCTAGATACCCCTTGGGAAGGGAGGGGGCAGTGGCAGCGAATACAGCCAGGGCAAAAAACAGCGTAAGGACGGCGACGGCGATGGATGAAACTAATTTCATTGGCATTACCTTTCTGGGTTCAAGTTCGATTTTTGCAATATACCACTGAAAATGAAAAAGTCACGCATCCACTCAGACCGGAAATTCCTGGGCGCCGTTTATCGTGGCCCCGATTCATCCTGAATACAGAGCGGCAGGTATATTTTAAATGCTGTGCCGTGCGGAGCCCTGCTGCGGACATGAACGGCGCCACCATGCTGGCCCACAGCCCCCGGGGATGCCGTAAACTCCAGTCCGCCTTCCCCCTCCGTGATCCTGGTTGTGGGACAGGGCGCGAAGACACGACGCAGGGCATCCCTGTCCATCTCGACACAGCTATCCGAAATTGCAACCAGGGCATAGTCACCCGACTCGTGCCCCGCCAGTTCCGGCAGGCTACCGTAATTTCCGACCCTGGACAGAACGATACGCAGCAGGTCGGCGGATCCGGTTGCCGCCCGGAAATTCACCAGCAGGTTCATGAAAAACGCTTCTATCTGCCCGCGGTCAATCATGACCAGCAATTCCCGTTCGGACAGTTCCAGTGAAAAATTGAAATCATTTCCTATGATACGCGCCAGCGAACAAAGAATCCCGCGGATAACTTCCCCGAGGTTCTCGGGTGCGGCCACTATCTGCTGATTCCCGCCCAGTTCCAGAAGAGACTGGGCAAGGCTGGCCGCGCGATCGGCATTGCTGCGGATCCTGGCGACATACTCCATCTGTTCCGGATTATCACCGCCGTTCATTTCCAGCAGCGTACAGGCGCCGATGATTATGGTCAGAATGTTGTTGAAATCATCGGCGACTTCATTTGCCAGGTCCCTGAACTGCCTGATCTTCTGTGGCTGCTGCAGTTGCCCGCTTGTATTTTGTTGTGTCCTGACATCATGCATGGCGTCAAACCCAAGGCCTGTCTTTTTCCGGCAAACGCGAAACCGGCTGATCCGTTGGACTTCTGCTTTTAAAACAATCGGACAGAAAAAAAGAGGGGCGCGAACCGAAACACCACGACGGGCGCCCCTCATATCCAGATGTGTCCCTTATTTGCTAGTATCTCTCAAACTCATTGTCCAGGTGGTCCGGACCGATGGGGCCCAGGTCCAGATTCACTCCCGTAGTTTTCGAAGAGGTGGCGGCAGGCGGTCCCGGCTTTCTGGGCTGTGACCGATGCTGTCCCCCGGAGGTAAGCTGCCTCGGAGCGGCATGCCGGGAAGGCGGGAGAGCCTTCTGCTGCCGGTTGTCAAGCGTGAAGAATGCTATGGTGCCCTTCAGCTGCTCGGCCTGGCTGGAGAGCTCTTCGGTCGTTGACGCCATCTCCTCGGAAGCGCTGGCGTTCTGCTGGATGACCTTGTCCAGCTCCTGAATGGCCTTGTTTACCTGCTCGGCGCCGGTGTCCTGTTCCTTGCTGGCCGCGCTGATCTCCTGCACCAGCTCGGCGGTTCTCTGGATGTCGGGCAGCATCCTGTCCAGCATATCCCCAGCCTGCTCGGCTATGGCCACACTGGTGCTGGAAAGCTGGCTGATCTCTCCCGCCGCGGCCTGGCTCCGCTCCGCGAGTTTTCTGACTTCCGAGGCAACCACCGCGAAACCCTTGCCGTGCTCGCCGGCGCGGGCAGCCTCGATGGCGGCGTTCAGGGCCAGAAGGTTGGTCTGACGCGCAATCTCCTCGATGATGGAGATCTTGGTGGCGATTTCCTTCATGGCCGCCACGGTTTCCGCAACCGCCTTGCCCCCTTCTTTGGCGTCGGCGGCGGATTTGACGGCGATCTTCTCGGTCTGCAGCGCGTTGTCGGTGTTCTGGCGGATGCTCGCAGCCATCTGTTCCATACTGGCGGTAACCTCCTCGGCGCTGGCGGCCTGTTCACTGGCGCCCTGGGACATCTGCTGGGCCGTGGCGGACATCTCCTGACCGCCGGAGGCGACGTTGTCGGCCGCCGACTGGACCTCCATGACGACTTCCCTGAGTTTTTCGACCATGTGGGCCAGCGACTCCATCAGTTCGTCGTTGTCGCACCGTTTCTTCAGTTCCACCATCAGGTTCCCCTGGGCGACCTGTTGTGCGTTCACCGTAATATTGCCGATGGCGTTGATGAGAATGTTCAGATTGTTCTTGATCGCATTGAAATCACCGTTGTAGGTGTCGGAAATCAGCTCCGGCATGTCTCCCTTGGATATGCGGTCAACGTAATTGGCTGCCACGTTCAGAGGCCCGATGACCGCATCCAGAGTTTCGTTGACACCGCTGATGATCCTCCGGAAACCTCCCTTGTGACGGGAGGCGTCCGCGCGGGTGGCAAGTTTGCCTTCCACGGCAGCCTGAGAGAGCATGGCCGCGTCGTTGACAAGTGCGTCGACAGACTCGCACATCGTGATCAGGGCAGGCAGGAGAGTGTCGTTTTCCGAGCGCCGCCCGATTTTTTTCAACGCCACGAGATCCTCTTCGTATATTCCAGCCGCGATATTCTGGCAGACATCCCGGGCGCGCATCACGCGATCCTTGGCCAGGTTGGTTGCGCTGGCCACTTCGGCAAAGATGCCCTGGTAGCTGCCCTGCACGCTCAGGGTATAATCATTAACCGCCATGCGCTGGAGGACCTGGTTCGCCTCCACCAGTCCCTGAAGGCCGTCAATACAGCTGTTGATGCTGACCTTTATCTCGTTGAAGTCACCGTTGTAGGTGTCGGTGATTTTCTCCGGCACATCCCCCTTGCCGATGCGGTCCACATAGTTGGCTGCAACGTTCAACGGACCGATGACCGCGTCCAGGGTCTCGTTGATGCCGGCCACAACCTTCTGGAATTCACCCTTGTGTCTGCCGGCATCGGCGCGCGTGGCCAGTTTGCCTTCAAGGGCGGCGTCTACCAGCATCTCGGTATCGGCGATCATGGAGCCGACGGCGTCCTTCACCTGGGTCAGACTGTCGTTGATCTTGACGAAACCTTCCCTGGTTGCGGCGGTGTGCTGGTCGGCGGCCTCGACCTGCAGGTCCAGATCCAGGTTGCCGGTTGACAGTTTGGTCAGATTCTGGGCCATGCGCTCGATCTCGCAGTTGGTGTAGTCCCGGTTCCTGATAATCGGGGTGAGGTCCGTAACAACCTCGACATAGCCGATCTTCTCGCCCTTCTTGTTGAGCAGGTAGGAGGTGTCCTGCTTGCAGTGGGAACCGCACCAGTCGAAGAAGCTCTCGTTAACTCCCTTTTGGAGCTGGCGGATGCCGCACTTCTCGGTGTTGCAGATGTTGGCCGCGGCGCTGGCGCACGGCATGCCCACCGCAGCCTTGCGGTCGGCAACCACCCTGTTGTCCACCATCAGCTTTTCGAAGGCCTTGTTGAGCATGGTCCAGTTCATGTCCATGTCGATGACGTGAATCGGGAACGGCACCGCGTCGATGATGGCCTCGTACCAGACGACCTTGTCCACTACGGTGTCCAGGGTCTGATTGACGCCGGCCACAATTTTACGGTATTCACCCTGGTGTTTTGCCGCATCAGCGCGGGTTTCCAGTCTGCCCGCCACGGCTTCACCTACCAGCATCTCGGTATCGGCGATCATGGAGCCGACGGCGTCCTTTACCTGGGTCAGACTGTCGTTGATCTTGACGAAACCTTCCCTGGTTGCGGCAGTATACTGATCCGCTTCCCTGACCTGCAGGTCCAGATCCAGGTCGCCAACAGCCAGCTTGTTGAGATTTTGCGCCATGCGTTCGATCTCGCAGTTGGTGTAGTCCCGGTTCCTGAGGATCGGGGTGAGGTCGGTGACGACTTCCACGTAGCCGATTTTCTCGCCCTTCCTGTTGACCAGGTAGGAGGTGTCCTGCTTGCACTGGGAGCCGCACCAGTCGAAGAAGCTCTCGTTGACTCCCTTTTGGAGCTGGCGGATGCCGCACTTCTCGGTGTTGCAGATGTTGGCCGCGGCGCTGGCGCACGGCATGCCCACCGCAGCCTTGCGGTCGGCAACCACCCTGTTGTCCACCATCAGCTTTTCGAAGGCCTTGTTGAGCATGGTCCAGTTCATGTCCATGTCGATGACGTGAATCGGGAACGGCACCGCGTCGATGATGGCCTCGTACCAGACGACCTTGTCCACTACGGTGTCCAGGGTGGCGTTGACGCCGGCAACGATCTTGCGGAAATCGCCCTGATGCCGGCTCTCGTCGGCGCGGGTGTCGAAATTGCCGTGGGTTGCGGCTTCGGAGAGCATGTTGGCATCGTCTGCCAGGGCATTGATGGCTTCCATCATACGGATAAAGCTGGGGACGAGGTTATCGTTCTCGCTGCGGCGTCCCGCGCCGTTGCCGATTGATCTGAATACCCCCAGGTCGCTGGTATCACCACAGGCTATGTTGTTAACGGTATGGACCACGCGCAGCAACCTGTCACGGACGTCATTGACGGCACGGCCGACTTCGGCATAAATCCCGAGATAATCACCCTCAACCTTTTGTGAGTGATCGTTAACCGACATCCTCTGCAGCACCCCGTTGGCTTCGACAAGGCCGCCAAGACCTTCCAGGCAGCGGTTGATGCTCTGCTTGATGTGGTTGTAGTCGCCGCGATACTCTTCGGTGATGGCTTCAGGAATCTCGCCCCTGCTGATCCTTTCGATATACCCGGTTGTTACCTTCAATGGGGCGGTAAAGTTTTCAAAAAGGTTGTTCAAGCCGCCAACGGCCCTGGAGAAGAACCCCTGATGCCTGCCGGGATCGACCCGGGTATCCAGATGCCCTTCGTAGGAGGCGACGCACATGGTGCGGACATCCTGGCGCAGAGCGTCGTTGGCCTGACGGCAGCGGTTGAGGCTGTCGCGCAGTTCGCCGAAATCTCCCCGGTAGCCGTCCCTGATCTCCTCGAAGATCTCACCGCGGCTCAAATCATCGATCCGTCTGGCGGCGTCATGGATCGGTTCCACTACCGCGTCCAGGGTAGCGTTAAACTCTTCGACGATCCTCCTGAACTCGCCAACGTGGCGGGATGCGTCCGCGCGTGTGGTCAACTTCCCCGCTATGGATGCTTCCGACAGCATTGCCGTATCGGCCGCCAGGCCGCGGATGGCATCGACCATTTTCTTCATGCAGGCCATGACGCTGGTCGTGTCTCCCGGAGCAAGCGTGATTTCACGGCTCAGATCACCCGCTGCAACCATGCCGGCAATCTGCGCGACTTCCGCGGTTTCCCCGCCAAGCTGCTCCAGCAGGGCGCGCGCGATCATGTTTCCAATGCCGAAGACCAGCGCGACTCCAACCGCCACCAGCCCGAGTGTGAGCATCGTCGAATTGCCGCCGGCTGCCGCCCCGTTGGTAGCCGACGACAGTTTTGCGCCCACAACGCCGATTGTTCCGCCGATGAGCGCCATTGCGACAAAACCGCCCAGCAGCAGCTTCCTTATTCCCGTCCCCTTGAACATATGTTTCTTCTCCTTTGCCTGAATTCCTGCCGATATCAAACCTGATCCACCAAATCATGATCCTCTGTCCCGGAATCGGTTCCAGCCATTCCCGCGATGGACGGGGGCGCCTCTTCCGCCAGAATCCCGTCGATATTGAGAATCACGATGAACTCGTTGTTATGTTTACCCATACCGCTGATGAAATCGGCATTGACCCGAGAACCGACTTTGGGCGCGGGCTCAATCTGGCCGGGATCGAGCTCCGCCACCTCGCGCACCGAGTCCGCGAGAGCGCCCAACACGAAGGTCGAACCCTCCGCCATGATTTCCATGACGATGATGCAGGTATTGACCGTGGTCTCCCCCTCCGGCAATCCGAAGAGCAGACGCATATCCACGACAGGCACGACGCTGCCGCGAAGATTGATCACGCCCTTCATGTATTCCTGCATCTTGGGAATCCTGGTAACGGATGTGTACTCAAGAATCTCGCGGACTCTTGCCACATCCACCGCAAAAACCTCGTTGTCGAGAACGAAAGTGAGGTACTGGGTTGCCGCCAATGCTTCGCCCATATCTGACAAGACTCCTTCCGGTTTCATTTCAAAAAACCGTTCTCCGTATCAATGGCCGTCGGAGACGGCTGACGCATTTTCAGAGACAAATTCTTTGCATGAAATCCAAAAGCCGTGCCAAGGATGAGGACGTAATCAACGGCCAAGCTAAGCATCTAATTTCAGGTTATTTTGTATCAGGGGGAATAATTCCGGGAGGGAGTTGGGCAACCGTTTTCTTCAAGGCCGTAATGTCCGGGTGTGCCATGGCACAGGGGTAGGTGTGTCATGGCACAGGGAGTTGTGTCACGCCGCGGTTTTGTGACTGAAATCACAAAACCGCGGTCTGAAGAGTCTATCTGGATTCCGATTCATCCAGATAGCGATAGAGGGTGCGGCGACTGATGCCCAGAAGGCTGGCCGCGCGGGTCTTGTTGCCATTCGACATTGCGAGCGCCTGTTCAATGGTAAGGGGACCTTCGGTCGTAGAGCCGGCGGGAAGGGTTTCAACGGCATCCGCGGCGGCGTCCAGAGAATCCAGCAGGTCCTGGGGAAGATCGCGGAGGGAGATGATATCGGACTTGCAGAGAATGCTGGCGTGCTCGATCGCATGTTCCAGTTCACGCACGTTGCCGGGCCAGTCATGGGCGCGGAACACCTCCATGACGTCACTGGATACCCCGATGATGTCCCTGCCCAACTTCACGTTGAATTTCGCGATGAAGTGGGCAACCAGCAAATCCAGATCATCCAGGCGTTCGCGCAGCGGCGGCAGCAGGATCCGAACCACGTTCAGCCGGTAGAAGAGGTCCTGGCGGAAAGTACCCCGGCTTACCTTGGCGGCAAGATTCTGGTTGGTAGCGGCGATAATGCGCACATCAACCCTGATGGGGGTCGATTCGCCGACACGTTCAAACTCGCTCTCCTGCAGGACGCGCAGGAGCCGCATCTGCACCGCGGGTGAGATATCGCCGATCTCATCCAGGAAAAGGGTGCCGCCGTGCGCCTTCTGAAAACGCCCGACCTTGTCGGAGATCGCACCGGTAAAGGCGCCGCGCACATGGCCGAACAGTTCGCTCTCAAGAAGTGATTCCGACAGGGCGGAGCAGTTGACCTTGACGAACGGCCCCGATGCGCGGGCGCCGGTGGCGTGGAGGGCCGCAGCCACCAGTTCCTTGCCGGTTCCACTCTCGCCGTTGATCAGTACGGTGGTCGGCACTTCGGCCAGAGCCTCGATCAGGGAAAAGATCCGCTGCATGGGAGCGGAGTTGCCGATGATGTTATGAAAGCGGCCGCGTTTGACCAGGCTGCGTTCCAGAACCGCCAGACGGGTCTCATCGCGGATGACCGCCACCGCGCCGCTTACCGACCCGTCCGCCTCTACCACCGGAGTCGAGGTGAAACACGCCACCCGCTCCTTTCCCTCATGGTTGCGGCACTCGAAGCGCCGCAGTTCCCTGGGGGCATTGCATCTGAGAGTTTCCAGCAGGGTCGCGGCGCACGCGCCGTGACAGCGCAGTTCCAGGGAGGCCAGTTCCTTTCCGGTCATGTCGTCCGTAAAACCGCAGGCGCACGCCGCCGCAGCATTGAACTGCGCCAGGCGTCCGTTGCGGTCAACCATGATGATGGCATCGCTGACCGTACGGAAGATGGCGTCCAGATTGGCGCGATACAGTTCGCGCTCATCGTTCATCCGTTTCGAGTTCAGGGCGTGCCGGCTCACCGCCATGAGGGTCTCGTGGCGCACCGGTTTGGTCAGGTAATCGAATGCGCCGAGCCTGACCGCCTCGGCGGCCGATTCGACTCCCGGACGTCCGGTAATCATGACCACCTGGGTCGGGGGAGCCATGCTCTTGATGTCACGGAGCAGCGCAATACCGCTGTCTCCCCCCAGCATGATGTCCACGAAGGCAAGATCGTACGGTCCGGCCAGCAGGAGGCTGACGGCTTCCCTGCGGGACGCGGCCGCGTCAACCTGAAAGCCTTCCCTTTTGAGAAGGCATCCCAGCGTGAAACGGATCCCCTCCTCATCATCCACCAGAAGTATGCGATAATCAGACGGTTGCATGGTGTAACCCAAAACCTCTTTTTTGACGCTGACAAATTCTCCGTGATTCGTTTATATACTCCGCACATCATTAAAAATACACTCGCCGCACGGGATTGTCCATCCCTTGCAAGCAAAATTACCGGTATCCCGGACGCGCTCCACAGCCGTTATCGGACCTATTCCATGTTGACCTGACCACGGGAGTGGGGTACCCTGTCACATTCGATTCATGAGAGGAAACAACCGCATGCAACGCCCCTCCTGGGACAAGTACTTCATCGACATAACCCGTCTGGTGGCAACCCGTTCGACCTGCCTGCGGCGTGGGGTTGGCGCGCTGCTTGTCAAGGGGCGCAACATCCTGGCTACCGGCTACAACGGCGCCCCCTCCGGCATCAGCCATTGCAGCGAAACCGGCTGCATCAGGGAAGAGCTGAACATCCCCTCGGGAGAGCGCCACGAACTCTGCCGCGGACTGCACGCCGAGCAGAACGCCATCATCCAGGCCGCCAGGCATGGCGTGAACATTGACGGCGCAACTCTCTACTGCACCACCATGCCGTGCGTAATCTGCGCCAAGATGCTCATCAACGCGGGAATCCGCCGGGTGGTCTTCTACGAGGGGTATGCCGACGAACTGGCGCGGGAAATGATCGCCGAATCGGGCATCGAGGTGGTGCATTTCCGCGGGGACGCGGAGGATGAAGAGCCATGAGATGCCCCTTCTGCGGCAATCTGGACAGCAAGGTGGTTGATTCCCGTCCGGACAAGGGGGGGGGCGGCATACGGAGGAGACGCGAGTGCGAGCAGTGTTCGCGACGCTTCACCACCCACGAGCGCATCGTGGAGATACTCCCCCTGGTGCTGAAAAAGGACGGCCGCCGGGAACCGTTCGACCGGATGAAGATCATCTCCGGGATAAAGAAGGCCTGCGAAAAGCGCCCCATCTCGGTCGAGGAGATGGAACGCATGGTGGACCGCCTGGAAATCAGGCTCCAGGAATCCTCCGAAAAGGAAGTGCCGACAACGCTCATCGGCGAATGGGTCATGAAGGAGCTGCACGAACTTGACGAGGTGGCCTATGTGCGCTTCGCCTCGGTCTACCGTTCCTTCCGCGACATCAACGAATTCATGCAGGAGTTGCAGGAGCTTCTGAAAAAATGACCGGCGACGCAGTATACATGAAGAGGGCTCTGGCCCTGGCCCGCAGAGGGATCGGCGCCACATCCCCCAACCCGGCGGTGGGATGCGTCATCGTCAGGGAGGGAAGAATCGTCGGCTCCGGGTGGCACAGAAGGGCCGGAACTCCCCACGCCGAGATTCACGCCCTTGAGATGGCCGGAGAGCTGGCCCGGGACGCGGATGCGTACGTAACCCTGGAGCCGTGCTGCCACACTGGCAGAACCCCCCCCTGCAGCCGGGCGCTGATCCGGGCCGGAGTCAGACGGGTCGTGGTGGGGATGTCCGATCCCAACCCCAGGGTGAGCGGCGGCGGCATGAGAGAGCTGAGGGGCGCCGGAATCGAGGTGGTCTGCGGCGTACTGGAGCATGAGTGCCGCGAAATCAACCTGCCGTTCATCAAACACATCACCACCGGCCTCCCCTTCCTTACCTACAAATGGGCCATGACCCTGGATGGCAGGACCGCCACCTCGACCGGCGCCTCGCGCTGGATCAGCTGCGAGCGGTCACGCAGGCATGTCCATCGCATGCGCGCCAGGATGGACGCGGTGATGGTGGGGGTGGGCACCGTCATCGCCGATGATCCGGAACTTACCGTGCGGCACGTGAAAGGGAGGACCCCCCTGAGGGTGGTGGTGGACAGCCATCTGCGCACCCCCCACGGCTCCAGGATTCTGGCCGGCGGGAGCGGCGCGGGCACCATCATCGCCACAATCGAAGACGACCCCGAGGCCCATCTCCCCTACGTCAGGCTGGGCGCCAGGGTTCTGGTCTGCGACCGGGACAACGGCCGGGTCTCCCCTGGTGATCTCATGGCCAGGCTGGGGGAAATGGGAGTGCAGTCAATCCTCCTGGAGGGGGGCGGACATCTGGCGGCAAGCATGCTGGAGCATGAACTGATCGACGAGTTCGTCTTTTTCATGGCCCCCAGGATCCTGGGCAGTGACGGTATCCCCCCCTTCAGCCTGGCGGGCAGGACCAGCATGGATCAGGCCAGCAGGGTCAGGATAACTCAAGTCGGGCGCAGCGGAACGGACATCGTCGTGCACGCCCGTCCGGAGGCAAAATGTTTACGGGACTGATCGAAGACCGGGGGCGGGTAACGTCCCACGAGCGCCGCGGGCAGGCCGGACTGCTGAGGGTTGAAACTTCCCTGCCGCTCCATGAGATAGCCATCGGCGACTCGGTGGCGGTCAACGGCGCCTGCCTCACGGTCATTGCCAAGGACGGCCGGGTGCTGACGTTCGACGTCTCCCCCGAATCGCTCGCAGCCACGACACTCGGCGGCCTGCGCAGCGGAAACGCCGTCAACCTGGAACGGGCGCTCCGCCTGGGTGACCGCATGGGAGGCCACATCGTCACCGGTCACGTGGACTGCATCGGCCGCCTCGACCGGGTGAGCGAACAGTCGGGAAACCGGGTGATGGAATTTTCCCTTCCCGTTGAAAGCGCCAGATACCTCGTTTCCAAGGGGTCCGTGACCATAAACGGCATCAGCCTGACGGTGAACGGCGTTACCAGAACCTCCTTCTCGGTCAACATCATCCCCCAGACCCAGACAGTTACCACCCTTGCCACCATCGCCATCGGCGACAGGGTCAACATAGAAACCGACATCATCGCCAAGTACGTGGAGCGGTTGACCCAGCCGTGGCAGGGCGGCAACAGCCTCACCATCAAGACCCTGGCTGAAAACGGGTTCCTGTAACGGATGTGGTAAATCTGCCTGCACAATTTGATATGGATTGCCGCTATTATCCCCCCATCACCCTCCCGACCTCCCTTTGAAAGGGGAGG
>CAZRPI010000009.1:34748-47500 GCA_964601865.1 uncultured Pelobacter sp.
AAGGGGAGGGTCAGGGTGGGGATGGGGTTAAACATGCTGTCTCACAAGGAGTATCAATAACGTGTCTCACAAGACTTTTCACAGCCGTCTCTTTGCCTTTGTCGCACGCCGTCCCCGGCTGATCCTGGGGCTGGCGCTGCTTCTTTCCGTCCTCTCGGTCGTCTACACCAAACGGAACATGGAGTTTTTGACCGGTCGCGACGACCTCATGCCCCGGAATGCGCCGTTCCAGGTTGACTATCGCGCCTATCGGCAGGAATTCGGCGACCAGGAAGAGATTGTCGTCGTCGTCGAATCGGACGACGCCGAAAAGGCCACCCACTGCTCGGATGCGCTCTTCCAGCGCCTGAACCGGGAAAAGGGGGTCTACCGAGAACTGTTCTATCCGGGCGGTCTCCCCTACTTCCGCAGAAACGGCCTCCTCTTCATGCCGCTGGACGACATCAGAAACCTGCGCAGCACCCTGACCATGGCGGCGCCGGTCCTGAAAGATCTGGCCGCCTCACCCTCGGTGCAGACCCTGTTCACCAGTCTCACCGGCCAGATCGACGGCTATCTCGCAAATGGCAACAAGGAATCCCTGAAAAGTCTGACTTTTATGCTCACAACCCTCGACAAGGGGTTCAAGTCATTCGACGGCAAATCCAGCGGCATGAGCATGGATTCCTTCCTCAAGGGAGGGGGTGGCGACAGCCCCTCCATGCTGGAGAGCGCCGGCAAACAGCAGGTCATCACCATTCTGCCGGTAAAGGAGGAGGGAAGCTTCGTTCCGGCCGAGAGGGCGATCAAGACGACCCGCGCCGCGGTGGCGGAGGTTCTGGCCCGTCCGGAATTCAAGGGGGTCAAGGCCGGACTTACCGGCGTGCCGGTGCTGGAATACGAGGAGATGGCCACCAGCCAGCGTGACATCGCCATCGCCACCGTACTATCCCTCTCCCTGACCGTTGTCCTGCTCCTGTTCGCCTTCCGCGGCCTGCTGAACGTGATCGCGGCCATGGTGTCGCTGATCGTCGGCATCTGCCTCTCCTTCGGCTTTGCCACTGCGGTCGTGGGCCATCTCAACATCCTCTCCATGGTCTTTGCCATCATGCTGATCGGCCTGGGCATCGAGTACGGCATCCAGGTGGTGCTCAGATACCAGGAGGAGCTGAGAAGCGGCGTCAGCGGCATGGAAGCCATCGAGACCGGCCTGGGCGCCAACATCCGCTCCATCATCATGGCCGCCGCTACGGTTGCCCTGGCCTTCGCCACCTTTGCCCTCACCGATTTCAAGGGGATAGCGGAGCTGGGCATTATCGCCGCGGGCGGCGTCGCGATCTGCGTCGTCGCCACCTTTACCGTGCTCCCCGCCATGCTGGTCCTGCTGGAGCGTTATCGAAAGCCGGGCAAAACCTATCTGACCGTTCCCGACACCGATCGGGAGGTGGAGATTGGCGGACGTCCCTTCTTCAGGGCGCTCCTCAGCAGGCCGCGCAAGGTTGCGGCGGCAACACTGCTCCTCTCCCTGATCTGCGTCTACCCCACCCTCATGACCAGATTCGACTACAACCTCATGAACCTGCAGGCCAAGGGGCTGGAATCGGTGGAATACGCCTACAAACTGATGCGGAGCAGGGAAAACTCCGGCTATTTCGCCGTGGTCACGGCTCGGGACGCGGCTGAAGCCCGGGATCTGACCCGGCGTCTGGAGGAGCTCCCCAGTGTTGACCACGTGGTCAGTCTCGCGGCTCTGGTTCCGGACCGGCAGAAGGAAAAGCTGGCCGAACTGGCCGAACTGCGCGGGGTGATGGCAGCGGTGCAGCCAAAACCGTACGAGGAGAACCTGCGCCTGATGGAACTGCCGGCGGTATTCGAGAACTTCCGCAACCGGGTGGAAAAGCTGAAGATCGCCCTTGAGACGGCTAGGGCGCCGGAGGCGAAACCGGTGGGCGCTTTCCTCACCACCCTCGACGGCTTCTTCTCGTCCCTGGAGAAGGAGAAGGACAAAAACGCGGTGGTAATGCTGCGCGACTTCCAGGGGAGCATGTTCGCCGAACTGCCGGACAAGCTCCGCATGCTGAAGGAGAGCCTGGATGCGTCTCCCGTCGGCGACGCCGACGTACCCGCCCAGCTGAGGCAGCGTTTCGTGGGCAAGAGCGGCAAACTGCTGCTGCAGGTGGCGGCCAGGAAGGAGATCTTCGAGCGCCAGCCGCTATCCGAGTTCGTCACCCAGGTGAAGAGCGTCGTTCCCCACGCCACCGGCGAACCGGTCATGGTCTACGAATCCCTGACCGTTCTGCGCGACTCCTACCTGCGGGCCTTCGTCTACGCGTTCGCTGGGATCGCGGGGATCCTGCTGATCAACTTCAAGAGCGTCCGTTTCGCCCTTATCGGCGTCCTCCCCCTGGCCTCCGGGCTCCTGCTCATGGTGGGCGGCATGTGGCTGGCCGGCGTCAGCTTCAATTCGGCCAACATCATCGTCCTTCCCCTGATCCTGGGCGTGGGGATCGATTCGGCGATCTACATCATCAATCGTTACCGCCAGGGGAACGAGTCTCCGGCCCAGGTGGCGGTGAGCAGCGCCGGAACCGGCGTTTTCCTCAACGCCCTGACCATCCTGTTCAGCTTCGGGGCCCTGATGGTGGCCCATCACCAGGGGGTGTTCAGCATCGGCGCGGTCATGTCCCTGGGCATGGTTGCCAGTGTGGCGGTGTTTTTGGTCTTCCTCCCGGCCCTGCTCACGCTCTGGGGGAAGAGATAGTTTGTGCCACTCCAGTAGAGACGCATTGCAATGCGTCTCTACATTATTCGGGACATCTTTGCATTTGAGCGAGTGTCTCCGGAATGCTATACTTCCGCCGCATTTCATGAGGATACTACAGGAGGCAAAAATGGGAAGGTTCGGACTGGCGATGGTACTGCTGTGCGTGGGAACGCTGCTCGTGGTCCTGGGCATTGCCGGCTGCGGCGGTGATGAGGTGAAAATCGGCGTATCGGCTCCCCTGTCGGGAGATATAGCGGCCCTCGGCCAATCCACGAGGAACGCCATCCTGCTGGCCCAGGAGGAGATCAACGCCAAGGGGGGCATCAGGATCAACGGCGCGCTGAAAAAGGTCAGGTTCATCATCGAGGACGACGAGAACAAGCCTGAGTCAACGGCAACCGTTTTCCAGAAACTGATCAACCAGGACAGGGTGGTGGCGATTATCGGCTCCCAGTCCAGCAAATGCTCCAACGCCGGAGCCCCCATCGCCGAAAGCGCCGGCATCCCCCAGATCACGCCCTGGTCCACCAACCCGAACGTCACCAAGGGCAAGAGATTCGTCTTCCGGGCCTGTTTTGTAGACACCTACCTGGGAAGCATACTCGCGAGATTCGCAAAGAACAGACTGAAGGCCGGGACGGCGGCGGTCCTTTACGATGTGGCCAGCGATGCCAACAAGGGGATTGCGGAGGTTTTCCGTGATGAGTTCTCCAGGATAGGCGGTAAAATCGTTGGTTTTGAAACCTACAACACCAACGACAAGGACTTTTCGGCCCAGTTGAGCAAGATCAGGGGCGCCAATCCCGATATCCTCTTCCTCCCCAACTATTTCAACGAGGTGCCTCTCCAGGTCCAGCAGGCGAGGAAACTGGGGATCACCTGCAGGGTTATCGGCAACGACGCATGGGACAACCCGGAACTTATCACTCTCGGGGGACAGGTTATGGACGGCGCATACTTCAGTAACCACTATTCGCCCGACGTGGACCGTCCGGCTTCCAGAGAATTCATCGCCAGATACGGAAAGAAATTCAACACGCCGGTGGACGCGGCGGCGGCCCTGACTTACGACTCGGCGTACATTCTCGTCAAAGCAATCGAAAAGGCCGGAAAAACCGATCCCGGGGCGATCCGCGACGCCATCGCCGCCACGAGGAACTTCAACGGTGTAACCGGCGCCATCAGCTACAACGGTTCAGGCGACCCGCTCAAAGGCGCGGTGATCATCCGTATCGAAAAGGGTAAGTTTGTTTTCGACAGCGCGGTGAACTAGTGGTCAACACCATCATCCAGCAATTCCTGAACGCCGCCCAGCTGGGGGCGGTCTACGCCCTGATCGCCCTCGGCTACACCATGGTCTACGGCACCATCCGCCTGATCAACTTCGCCCACGGCGACATCTTCATGCTGGGGGGATACATCGGCTTTCTCCTGGTGACCTGCATCAGCGGCCTGCCGCTCGCAATCATGATGCCCCTAGCCATGCTGCTGACCGCCATGGTCGGCGTGCTCATCGAGAGGGTTGCGTACCGCAGACTCAGGAACGCCCAGCGGATGTCGCTGGTGATCACCGCCCTCGGCGTCGGCATCTTCCTGGAAAACCTGGTGCGCATCGCGGTCGGCCCCCAGACCCGCCAGCTTCCCCCCCAGTTGCCGCACAGGGTGCTGAATGTATTCGGCGACATCGTGATCACGGAGGACAAGCTGCTCATCATCCTGATTTCCATCGGCCTGATGGTGGTGCTGTGGCTGTTCGTCAACAGGACCCTGATGGGAACGGCCATGCGCGCCGTGGCGGACAACAGGGAGGCGGTTCAGCTGATGGGGATCAATCTCAACCTGATCATCGCGATGACCTTCGCCATCGGCTCCGCCCTGGCCGCCGCGGGCGGGATCTTCTTCGGACAGGCGTACTCCATCGACCCCTACATGGGAATCGACCTGGGATGGAAGGCGTTCATCGCCGCCGTCATCGGCGGCATCGGCTCCATCGAGGGCGCGGTGCTCGGCTCCTTCCTGCTGGCAGGGGTCGAAGTACTGACCGTTGCCTACATCTCGTCCAACCTGAAAAACGGCATTGCCTTCGGCCTCCTGATCCTTCTCCTCCTCCTTCGTCCCAACGGCATCATGGGCAGACCGGTCCTGAACAAGGTGTGACATGAGTACAAGAGAAAACACAAGAACGGGCATTTGCTCACGATGTTCCGCCTTCGGCGCCGTGGCCGTCTCCACGCTGGTTGTGGCCGCCATCCTCCAGCTCATGGGAGACATGGAGTGGTTCAACCAGTACTACCTCCATGTGCTGGCGATCATCGGCATGAACATCATCCTGGTCTCCAGCCTGAACCTGGTCAACGGCTACCTGGGTGAGTTCGCCCTGGGGCATGCCGGCTTCATGGCGGTCGGCGCCTATGCCGCGGCCCTGATCTCACTGCACGCCGGACTCCCCACCTGGCTGCGGATGCCCCTGTCGCTCATGGGCGGGGTCGTGGCAGCGAGCCTCATCGGATACCTGGTCGGGCTTTTGACGTTCAAAACCGTCGGCGACTACCTGGCGATCATAACCCTCGGTTTCAACATGATCATCGTCAACGCCATCCAGAACATGGATTTCATGGGCGGCCCGCGCGGTCTGACCGGCATCCCCAGGGGGACCAACCTCTTCACCGTTGCCGTCTGCGTCGTCTTCACCTACGCCGTACTAAGAAACCTGGTGAACTCCAACTACGGCCGGATGTGGATCGCCATCCGCGAGAACGCCATCGCCAGCGAACTGATCGGAGTGAACATCAACCGGATCAAGAACGTGGCGTTTACCATTGCCGCTGCCTTTGCCGGCCTGGCCGGCGGACTCTGGGCCCAGTACCAGCAGTTCATCACCCCGAAGAGTTTCGACTACCTGAAAACAACCGATATCCTGGTGATGCTCTACCTGGGGGGGATGGGCAGCCTCTCCGGCTCCATCCTGGGGGTGGTGTTCTATACGCTGACCATGGAGCTGCTCCGGAACGTTCTCGGCCAGATCGCCCCGCAACTGGCCGACCTGCGCATGCTCCTGAGCCCGCTCATCCTCGTCGTGATCATGCTGACCCGACAGTACGGACTGATGGGAAACCGCGAGTGGGCCTGGCTCCAGACCAGAAGAGAGGTTGCAGCTGATGAAACCGGCGCTTAGGATCGAAAACCTGTCCAAATCCTTCGGCGGCCTCAGGGCGGCCCACGACTTCGAGCTGGAACTGGGAGCAAAGGACATCCAGGGGATCATCGGGCCCAACGGCGCCGGCAAGACCACGGTATTCAACCTGATCACCGGGGTGTACAAGCCCGACAGCGGCAGGATCTGGCTGTCCGAAAAGGATGTGACCCGCTTCCCGGCGAACAGGATCGCCCGTCACGGCATCTCCCGGACCTTCCAGAACATCCGCCTCTTCAACCGGATGACCGTCTGGGACAACATCAGGATGGCCTTTCATCACCGCGCCGGATACGGTTTCCTGGACGCCATGCTGGGGCTGCCCCGCTTCAGGAGCAGGGAAAGGCGGATCTCCTTCGAGAGCATGGCTTTTCTGGAGCGATTCGGGCTGCTCGACCGCAGGAACGAGCCTGCCGACAGCCTCCCGTACGGCGAGCAGAGGCGCCTGGAGATCGCCAGGGCCCTGGCCACCAGGCCGAGGGTGCTGCTGCTGGACGAACCGGCGGCCGGCATGAACCCCACTGAGGTGGGGGAACTGATAGATTTGATCCGGGGAATCCACCTGGATTTCGACCTCTCCATACTGCTGATCGAACACCAGATGCCGGTGGTGATGAAGCTCTGCCGCCACGTGCAGGTGATGGATTTCGGCCGCATCATCGCCTCGGGCGAGCCGCGGGACGTCACGGAAAACCCCCTCGTGATCAAGGCCTATCTGGGTGATGAGGAGGGTGGCGAATGAGTCTTTTGGAGATCAGAGGGCTTTCCGTTGCCTACGGCGCCATCAGGGCGCTCCACGGAATCGATTTGCGTGTGGACGAGGGGGAGATCGTCTCCCTGCTGGGCGCCAACGGCGCCGGGAAGAGCACCACGTTGCGGGCGGTTTCCCGTCTGCTGCCCCTCGATGCGGGGGAGATCGTGTTTCGCGGGGAGAACCTGGCAAACGTGCAGCCCCATCGCGTCGTTTCACTCGGCATCGCCCATGTGCCGGAGGGACGGGGAATCTTTCCCAGCCTGACGGTGCTGGAAAACCTCAGGCTTGCCACCTGGACCGGCAAATCCAAAGGCGCCCTGCCCGCCCTCTACCGGACTGTCTTCGAACTCTTCCCGCGACTGGGGGAACGGAAGAAGCAGCTCGCCGGGACCCTCAGCGGCGGCGAGCAGCAGATGCTGGCCCTGGGCCGGGCGATAATGGCGGATTGCGGCGTCATGCTCCTGGACGAGCCGTCCATGGGGCTCTCGCCGCTCCTGGTGAAGGAGGTTTTCCGGGCCATAGAGGAGATAAACTCCAGAGGGACCACGGTGCTCCTGGTGGAGCAGAACGCCAACATGGCCCTGAAGATAGCCCATCGGGGGTATGTGCTGGAGAACGGCCGGATTGCCCTGGAGGGGAGCGCCGAAGATCTGGCGGTGGACCCCCGGGTGAGGGAGGCCTATCTGGGGAACCGGGACATGAAGAGTTAGGGCTTGCGTCCCGCCACGATCCTCGCCAGCTTCAGAAGCTGTGAACTGATCTCAATTCTTGCCTGCGCCGCCGCCACCAGGTTCACCTCAAACCTGACCTTGCCCTCCAGCTCAAAAAAACCGATGATCCCCCCACGGGAAGCGAAATTGTCAATGTCGCTGACCGTAAGGATCGATCTCTTGTGGGCCATCTGCAGGTATGCGGGCAGATTGTGGTTTTCCGAACGGTTAAGGAAGAGCACGTTGCATCCGGCGCCGCCGCCGGGATCGCTGATATGCCTGACGTTAATGGTACGGTCCCGGTACGGCTTGCCGTGAAGCCGGCTGAACGCGCGATTCGAAGGGGCTTCACCCGCTATGCAGACGTTCAGCGTCTTTGTCCTGGCCAGCAAATCAGACGGCCATTCCACGAAGTAGGTAAAGTTGTAGAGCATGCCGGACTTGATCTCGTACTCGCCCAGCTTCCCGCCTCCGGCGCCGGCGGGTTGCGCGAAGACGAGCGCAAGGACCAGTACTCCGTATGCAATGAGGGTCTTCTTCATCAATCCTAAAACCTGTAGGTCAGCTTGAAACGAAAATCGATCCCGTCCTGCCTGATGCTGTCCTGGCGATACCCCGTTCCGGCCGGGTCGCCGTACGAGACGTCAAACAGATTGTAGACGCTGGCCGACGCCTCCACCCCTTTAACCAGATCTCGACTTAAGAGGGTGACATTGACGAGCACCGCGTCCCTGGTCCGGTTGCCCGCGAGGGTCAGCCTGGGACTCGCGTACTGCAGTTCCGGGGAGATGAAAAGCAATGTTTTGTACAACGGAATACTCACGTTGGCCTTGACCATGTTTTGCGGAGAGTTGGACAGCCGCTCCCCGGTTTTTACCAGAGTGGTCTCCTGCCAGCTGTAGCTGAGCCTTCCCTGAAGCCCGTTTTCCCATTTTCCCTGCAGGGTCAGTTCAACGCCCACGGAGTCAACCTTGTCAAGGTTGCGGAAGATGAGGACGGGATTCGACGTTGAATATTCAGTCTGAGTGATGAGGTCATCGATACGGGAATAGAACCCCGACACCGTAGTGTTGAAAACGGTGCTGTAATACTGTTCCCAGACGGCCTCGTAGGTACTGATTTTCTCCGGTTTCAGACGGGAATTATTCATCATGCTCTCTCCGTCGTCATAGTACAGTTCGTAACTGTTGGGCGCCCGGAAAGCCCGGCCGTAGATGAGCTTGAAGGTGGTTGTTGGCGTCGGCTGGTATATGAGTGACGCACGGGGATTTACGGAGTCAAAACGGTCGTAGTTGTCATAGCGTACCCCCACGTTCAGCAGCAGCGGTTTGAGGATGCGGTATTCATCCTGGACAAATAGGCCAAAAGTTCTTGAGTGGCGATTGTCGTTGAGATAGGGGTAATAGGGAGAGAGGTCGTAATTCGACTGGGAGCTGCCCAGATTCCCCCTGTACTCGCCGCCAACGCTGATTCGATGATTCTCCAGGGGGAGCGTGGCAAAGGTCTCCATTCCCCACCAGCGACCGTTTACCGTATCCCTGTTGATGACATGGGGCAGACCGTCGGATGTGCTCTCATTGTTGTAGGCATATTGCTGGTTGTAGACATACGCGTCGTAGTACAGACGCGCGGAAATCGAGGCCGCATTGCCGAATTCCCTCTTGTATGAAAGGTCAACATAACCCCGGTCATCGGAAGCATCGTTCGGCCTTGTGTTGTAGAGACTATCGTACACTCCGGTCGGCACCCCCTTTTCACGGGTCTGATAGAGACCGGAGAGGGTGAAATCCCCCAGGGAAAAACGGGAATAGAATGACTTGGTCCGGTCGTAATCGTTGTTCCTGAAATAGGGACCATTGGGGTCCCCGGCATACTCGGGGTAAGAGAGCTTTCTCTGGCCGCTGCTGTACATGATCGAACCGGAAAGCAGCATTTCAAGCCCTGAGTTGTAGCGGCCGCCGTAGCTGGTTCTTCCTTTCCAGGTTTCGTTATCCCCGGCCGATACGGAAAACTCCCGGTTCACGTCATCGGCGCCGCGGGTGAATACGTTGATCGTCCCGAAAAACGCGTTGCTACCGTAGAGGGAAGAACCGGGGCCCCGAATAAACTCGATGTGGTCAATCAGGTCGATATCCAGGGGGAAATCCGTTCCGATTTCCGCGAGGTCATACACGTTGTCATTAAGGCGGTGGCCGTCGATCATCAGCAGCACCCGGGTGTTGTAATCTCCCGGACGGCTGAATCCCCTGACTCCGATGTAGCTGTAGGTGCGGTCATAGGAGACATAGAACCCGGGAACGGCACGGATGATGTCGGCAAGGGTGCGGTAGCCGTACTTCCTGATCTCATCGGCGGTGATCACGGTTACCGACGCGGGAGCCTCGGTAATGCGCTGTTCGCCGCGCGAAACCGAGACGACCCTTTCGATCCGCATATCCATCAGCTCTTCAAGGGAGAACTGCGTGCTGTCAATCCCGGCCTCGTCGTCCTGGCTGGCGGACGCAAACGGGGGTGTCAGAAGCAGAAAGGCCAGAACCAGGCACGACAATGACCGGCCTGCCGCTGCTCCCACGCTATCATCAGGTCTCATAAATCCCCACCGGAAATCTCATGGCAATTGAAATAAAACATGTCCCGAGCGCTGCGATTCCGACATCATTCAGCCATCGTGAATCACGCGGTGCACGAGGCTGCACAGTTCTTCGACCCTGAACGGTTTGGCCAGCACGCCCCTGAATCCACAGGCCCTGAAATCGGACATAACCGATCCCTGAGAGTAGCCGCTGGCGGCGATGGCCCTGGTGTCCGGATCATACTCAAGCAGCTTTCCGATCGTCTCCTCGCCGCCCATGCCGCCTGGAATGGTCAGGTCCATAATGACCACATCGTAGGGAGCGCCTGAACGCCGGGCATGCAGATACGTTGCTATGGCCTCGTCTCCGCTGCGGGCGTATCCCACTTCAAATCCGGCATGGGAAAGGGTCTCTCCCGTGATCTGCCGGACAAACTCGTCGTCATCCATGACAAGTACCCTGCCTGAACCGCTCACCTCCGGACCCGCCTTCTCTTCAGGCTTCTGGAGTTCCTGAACGGAAGCGGGAAGGTAAATGTGGAACGTCGTACCTTTTCCCGGGTCCGACTCAACCGTTATCAGCCCCCTGTGTTTGTTGATGATCGAATAACTGGTTGCGAGGCCAAGTCCGCTTCCCGATTTCTTGGTAGTAAAATATGGGGTGAAAATGTTCGACAGGTGTTCCTTAGGTATGCCCTCGCCGCAGTCCGTAACCGACAGTCTGACGTACCTGCCGGGTTTCAGGTTCAGGGTGGAACCGTTTTCCACAACAACATTCCCGGCGCTCACGCGCACCGTGCCGCCATCCGGCATGGCCTGGTCAGCGTTAATGGCAAGATTCTGGACAACCTGGCTGATCTGTCCCGTATCAACCTCCACGGGCCACAGATCACCGGCAACGTCGAAAACGCATAAGGCCTTGGAGCCGCGGAAGACAAATGATGCCGAATCCCTGATCAGATCCGCTATGGAGGCAACCTTGGTTACGGGAGCTCCCCCCTTCGAAAACGTCAGCAACTGCATGGTCAGGTCCTTTGCCCTGAGGCAGGCGCTCTCGATTCCATCCAGCCTGGCAAGCACTTTGCTGTCCGGAGAGAGATACACTTTCGCAAGACCGGCGTTCATGATGATGGCGGCGAGAAGGTTGTTGAAGTCATGGGCAATGCCCCCCGCAAGGATTCCCAAGGATTCCAGCTGTCTGGTCCTGAAAAGTTCCTCTTCGATTCTGGCATTCTCCTCGATCTGCTTTCGCAGGTTGTCGTTGGATGCCCTCAGTTCGGCTGTCCTGCTGGTTACTTCCTGCTCGAGCATGTCACGGTACTGGGCAAGCCGGGCGTCCCGGTCCTGGATTTGCGCCAGCATTTCATTGAAGCACTCCATCAGTATTCCGAGTTCGCCATGGGCCTGGCCGGTTGCCCGTATGGAGTAATCCCTGTCATTGGTGACGCTCTTCGCGGTTTCGGTCAAGCTCAGAACCGGATTGGAAACGGTTTTTTTCAACCAGGAGGAGAGCAGAAAGACCAGGCCGGACACCAGCAGCAGGATCATGACCGCGATGGTCAGATAGCCATTCCTTCTGGCGTGGAGGGCATCCAGGTCATACATCAGATAAACCGTGCCGATGGTAGCGTTGTTTGCCTCAATCCTTTTCAGGAGCGTCAATGCATTTCCGTCGAAACGATACCCCTCGGTGGACGGCAATGGCCGATCAATGGCAGGGTTATGATTTTTTCTGCTGTAGCTGGCGAAATAATCTCCGTTGCCTGTGAAAATGCAACCCGAGATTACGTGGGGGTTGGACGACAGTACGGCGAGGTTTTCAGCCGCAGATTTCCGGTCATTGAACATCAGCGCGGCCCTGTTGTTCGCGCCGATCACCTGCGACAGCATGGAGAGTTCCTGAACCATCCCCTCCTTCAGGGATATTTCGTCGAGAATGAAGAAAATGAACATGGCGGTCAGTAAAACCAGAGTGCTGGGCAAAATGGCTATTGCCGTCAACTTTCGTTTTATCGAAACATCACTGAAGATGCCCATACCTGTCCGCTCCAAAAACCCTGCAATGAACAACGACTCAGATTTGCGGCCTGGAAACAAAAATACCCGCCTTTTCTGCTGAAACGGGCGGGTTGAAAATTCTTTTTCTGGAACATGGTTGCATCGTCAACTCCATACCCCCAAAACCGGTCGCGGGGGATCTGTTGCATCATCCGGTTCATGACATACAATTTTCAAAAAAACATCAGGACAAAACGGCTTTTTCATTATAAATTTGAGACTGAATTTGTCAACCAAAACCAGCGGGGATTGCCACTATTATGGATGGCAACCGGATTGGGCGGGATCAGGGAGGTGGAGGAGATGAACACTCATAGTATTCGCAGGACCGTTATATCTGTCGCGGCCATGCTCCTTGCAACGGTTCTTTTCGCGTCAGCCGCCTTTCCATGGGGATCGGCAACGCACGCCTATATCGACAACAGGATAGGAAGGGCGGCGCTTTTCGTCAACCTGAATGAAATCTACGGCGGCATGGCGTCCGACCTCTTCAACCTGTATCCAGATGTCGGTGTTCCGGGAACAACGCACTACAATCTGTACCTACAGACTCACTACAACTCCCTGGCATTGTGGTCGGAGGCCCAGTCGGCAGATGTCACCAGATTTGGCAAAGCAGCGTCCTTCGGCCTTGTGAGTCACGCCAACGGCCAGTCAGGAGGCTCCTATTTCGGTGCCGATTATACGGCGCACGGCCCCGGAGGGAACGATGCCGGCTACTA
>CAZRPI010000010.1:0-40349 GCA_964601865.1 uncultured Pelobacter sp.
TCCGAGAGGACAAAACCATCCCGATCCTTGTCAAACGGGCGGGAAGCCTTTTCCGGCGTATCGTTGCGGGAATCGGAAAGGGCTTTCATGACGGCAAAACCGCCGATTGCCAGCGGTGTAACGGTCGATTCGGTGCCGCCCGCTATCATGGCGTCGGCATCACCACGTTTAATGATATGGTAGGCGTCGCCGATGGAATGGGTGCCGGTCGCGCACGCCGAAACCGAAGAGATATTGGGACCCTTGGCACCGTATTTGATGGAAATCTGCCCCGGGGCCAGGTTGATGATGAGCATGGGGATGAAGAACGGGGAGATCTTTTTTATCCCGCCCTCCATCTGCGCCACATGGTACTTTTCGATTGCGGGAAGACCGCCCAGGCCCGATCCGACCAGTACGCCCACCCTGTCGGCGTTACCCTCGTCGATAACGAGACCCGAATCGGTCATGGCATAGTGCGCGGCCGCCATGGCGTACTGAATGAACAGATCCATCTTCTTGACTTCCTTCTTTTCAAAGAAGTCCTCGGCATTGAAATTCTTGACTTCACCGGCTATCTTGACCGGAATACCGGACGGGTCAAAACGCGTTATCGGGCCGATGCCCGACCTTCCGCTTGTGAGGGCATCCCAGTTGGCGCCGTTACCCACACCGAGGGGGGAAACCGCGCCAACGCCTGTAATTACGACTCTTCTCATGGTATGTTGACTCCCAGGGATAGACTGTTGCGGCTATATCTCATTTCGAATCCGATGTCTGAAGGGCGTGTCGGGCGGCGTTCCGGAGTTGCGCCGCCACATCCGGAACCGCAGTCCTGGATGGCCCCAGGCGCGTAACTCCGCGCCATTGCTTCCGCAACTCCGGAAATGTTCGCATTAGGGCTTTCCAGGTGAGGACGGTTGGGAAGGCGTCATCGGATCCGGATTAAAGTCATGACAAATAAGAAAGAGGGGAGCTAGTCCCCTCTCCCTCTCTGAGCCTCGGAATTTTTAGGCGTGTTCGGTGATGTATTCGATGGCGTCGTTGACCGTCTGGATTTTCTCGGCATCCTCATCCGGAATCTCGATATCGAATTCTTCTTCAAGCGCCATGACAAGTTCTACGGTGTCAAGGGAGTCCGCGCCTAGGTCATCCATGAAGGACGCCTCGGGTACGACCGTTGATTCTTCCACGCCAAGCTGTTCCGCGATAATCTCTTTCACCCTCTTTGCAATATCAGACATCTTTCACCTCCGTTTGATGTAACCCTGTTCAGGTTTGTTTTAGGTTTAACTCGTTAATGACAGAGCTTACTTAACAATGAATTTGGTAAAAGTCAAAACATTAATTACTGGATGTTACATGTACATGCCGCCATTGACCGCAAGCACCTGTCCGGTGATGTAGGCGGAGTTGTCGGAAGCGAGAAACAGTACCGCATTGGCGATGTCATCGGCGCTGCCCAGGCGTTCGAGCGGTATCTGGGCCGCCAGTTCCTGGCGAACCTTCTCGGGCAGGGCGTCGGTCATGGCCGTGGCGATAAAACCGGGCGCAACGGCATTCACGGTAATGGAACGCCGCGCCAGCTCACGGGCGTTGGACTTGGTGAGGCCGATCAGGCCGGCCTTGCTGGCGCAGTAGTTCGCCTGTCCCGCATTGCCCATCTGTCCCACGATCGAGGCGATATTGATGATCCGGCCGCTGTGCTGTTTGGTCATGACCTTGGCGACCGCACGGGTGCAGATGAAAGCGCCTTTCAGGTTGATGGTGAGAACTGCGTCCCAGTCCTCGTCCTTCATGCGCATGAGCATACCGTCGCGGGTAATGCCGGCGTTGTTGATAAAGATATCGATCCGGCCGAATTTTTTTACGGCCTCGTCGACGAGACGCTCGGCGTCTTCCTTGGAAGTTACGTTGCACTGCACCGCAAGACCTTCCGTCCCCTGCGCGGCAAGCTCGTCCACCAGCTGTTGGCAACCCTCAAGACTGACATCCGCGGCAACGATTTTTGCGCCGCCCGCCGCGAGCGCGAGGGAAATGCTGCGTCCGATTCCGCGAGATGCTCCGGTGATAACGGCAATTCTGTCTTTAACCATAACCTAACCTCCTTTTGTACTATGATTTATAAGGCTTTCAGGCTGGCGATGTCCTCGATGTTGTTAATCATGGCTTCCTTGGTAATACGCTTGACGAGTCCGGAGAGAACCTTTCCCGGCCCAACTTCCACGAATCTGTCAACCCCAAGGGACATCATTTTACAAATCGACTGCTCCCACCGTACCGGCGCGCAGACCTGCGCCACCAGCAGCGGTTTGATCCTGGCCGTATCCGTATTGGGTTCGGCGTCCACATTGGCTATATAGGGTGTTTCCACATCGGCAAGGCTGACCCGATCCAGGATTTCCGCCAGACGGTCGGCGGCCGGTTTCATCAGTACGCAGTGGAACGGCGCGCTGACCGGAAGCATCAGGGCCTTCTTGAATCCGCGTTCCCTGGCGATGGCAATCGTCCTCTCTACCGCTCCCGTATGACCCGCGATGACAATCTGGCTCGGCGAGTTGAAATTGGCCGGGGCAACGACTTCACCCTGGGCCGCGTCCCGACAGATCTCCTCAAGGGCGTCACTTCCCATATTCAGCATGGCCGCCATGGCGCCGGTTCCAACCGGAACCGCTTCCTGCATGAACGAGCCCCGCGCACGCACCGTGCGAACCGCGTCAGCCAGGGAAAACGCACCGGAGCAGACCAGCGCCGAATATTCACCCAGAGAGTGTCCGGCGACAAAATCGGGTTTCAGGCCGGTTTCCCGTAAAACGACCCTCAGAATCGCGATACTGGTGGTCAGGATTGCCGGCTGGGTATTGGCGGTGAGCTTCAGTTGATCGTCGCTCCCCTCGAAGCAGACAGCGGATATCTTCTCTCCCAGAGCCTCATCCGCCTCTTCGAAGACCTCCCGCGCAACCTGAAACGTATCGCGCAACTCCCTTCCCATCCCGGAATACTGTGATCCCTGGCCGGGAAAAATGAAAGCTGTTTTTCTCATATCAATACCTCGTCAATCAAGATTTTTTTTGATTGGGTGACGTTTTCAGGCATCGGGGAGGTGGGCCGGTGATTAATGCGGAGAAGATGGTGAGATGAATTCGATATGCGCGGGCAAACCTCCGGGTACGGCACGGCGCCACTCCCCCATTACATGAAAATGATCCCTTACGATCCGTTTTGATGAAACTGGCCCGCCGGTTCGCCGGAAGCCTGAGGCTCCTCAGTTTGCGGCCGATGGACAGCGGCGGCTTCAGTCGCCGACTGCCTGAGTCCTGATGCTGTCGCGCTGCAGGGCATCGATGTGATTCTCGTACAGCTTTTCGACGACATGTTCAGCCACTCCGTTTCTGGCGTAATCGTGGGCCAGGCGAATGGCATTCTTGATGGCCTTGACGCTTGAGCCACCGTGACAGATCATGCCCACGCCGTTGATCCCCAGCAGGGGAGCTCCGCCGTACTCCGCGTAGTCAACGAGCTTTCTGAAGCGCTTGAAGGCGCTGCGGACAAAGAGGTAGCCAAGCTTTGAGACCCAGCTCTTCAGGATTTCCCGCTTCAGCATTCGACCGGCAGCCTCGGCAAGGCCCTCGGAGAGCTTGAGAACCACATTGCCCACGAAACCGTCGCAGACCACCACATCGATATCGCCGTTGAATATGTCCCGCCCCTCGATGTATCCGGCATAGTTGAGCGATGTTTTCCGCAGCAGCGCGTTTGTCTCACGGGTCAGTTCATTCCCCTTGGAATCCTCCTCGCCATTGGACAAAAGGCCGATCACCGGATTGGCAACACCCATGACATAACTGGCGTACACTTCACCCATGATCGCGAACTGCGTCAGGTGAATCGGTTTGCAGTCCACGGTCCCGCCGATGTCCAGCACGAGGGTTTTTCCCTTGAGCGTCGGAAAAACCTGGGCGATTGCCGGCCGTTCAATCCCTTTGATGCGCTTCAGGACGAACATTCCGGCGGCCATGGTCGCGCCGGAGTTGCCCGCGCTGACTGCCGCGCATGCCTTGCCCGACTTCACCAGTTCAAAGGCAAGGCGGACTGACGAATTTTTCTTCCGTCTCACCGCATCGGAGGCGGAATCGTGCATGCCGACTACCTCGGTGGTGTGGAGGATGTCGATGTCCAGTCCCGCGCACCCCCTTCTGGCCAACTCTTCCTCGAGCCGGCCCCGGTCTCCCACCAGCGTGACGGGAATGCCGAATTCACGGCAGGCGCTTATCGCACCTTCTACTTCGACTGCCGGGGCGTTGTCGCCCCCCATTGCGTCAACGGCAACTCTCATTACCTCTGGAGATGTCACGATCTGACGCGGACCCTAGGATTCTTTGGAAACGTTGATTACTTCTTTTCCCTTGTAAACTCCGCACGTCGGGCAGACGCGATGCGGCAGTTTGGGAGACTTGCACTGAGGGCAAACGGAAACGGACTGGGTTGTCAGAAAATCATGGGCTCTTCTCATGTTTTTTCTGGATTTGGATGTCTTCTTCTTGGGTACCGCCATGGTGTATCTCCTTTTTCCGATGGACCGGCGTCAACCGCCACCTTCTTTTTATCTTGATGTCTTGAAATTCTTGAGTGCGCTGAATTTGAAATTGAACTGTCCGGCTGCGCAGGAGCAGGGCGCATGATTAAGGTCAGCGCCGCATTCCGGGCAGAGCCCCCTGCAGTTCTCGTCGCAGAGCGGACGGAAAGGTATCTCCAGTGCGATCTGCTCCCCCATCTCATGGCCCAGATCAATCTCGTCACCGGTGAATACGGCCGATATCAGGTCCTGTTCGTTAAGCTCCGCCTCTTCTTCAAGGACCGTTTCCTCGGCTGCACCGGGACGAAAAAATATCGTGATCTTCGACTCGATCGGAGATTCAAACTCCGCCAGACAGCGGGAGCAGGTCAGGGAAACCGTCACTTTGACGCTCCCCGAAGCGCGCAGATAGCCGTATTCCCTGACAACGGTCAGATCATAGCGGACCGGGGATGTGAAGCCGCAGACGCCGTCATCCTGCATTCCGGCAAGAAGCGGGAAGGATGATACCGGTTCCTCGCCCGAGAGTGCCAGCGGCCTGTCCTGAATTTGATCGATACGGATCTTCATGCCACCTGTCCAAGTTCCGCCAGAATCGGATTGAAATGAAAGCATGCAAGTATATTAAACACATCCGTTTTGTCAAGCAATTTGCTGTCCGTTTTTCTCCGGCCCGATCACAACCTGCCGTAGCGTTCCAGCATTTCCCGCAATTCCGGGCCCAGACGGTCAGGAACCATACCCCAGGAAAAGCGCCATTCCCAGTTGTTCCAGGCGGTTCCGGGTACGTTCATGCGGGCCTCCGCCGGCAGTTCGAGCAGGTCCTGAAACGGGATGATCGCCGTGTCGGCTACCGACATGAGCGCCACGCGGATCATACCCGACACAATACCCTCTTCCGTGCAGCCGAGGTATTCCATCACGGCCCGGCGCCGGGCCGGAGAGATGGTATCGCGCCACCCCCGGGTCGTGTCGTTGTCATGAGTTCCGGTGTAGACAACGCAATTCCTGACGTGGTTGTGCGGCAGATAGGGGTTGCCGGGACCCGAATCAAAGGCGAACTGCAGAATCTTCATTCCGGGAAATGCGTAGCGGTCGCGCAATGCCACGACCGCGGGAGTTATGACTCCCAGATCCTCGGCAATGATGGCAAGGGGACCGATGGCCGTTGCGAGCGCATCGAAAAAATCCCGGCCCGGCCCCGGGATCCATTCGCCGCGTTTGGCCGTTTTCGCTCCGGACGGTACATGCCAGGAGGCTTCGAAACCGCGAAAATGGTCGATGCGCACCCTGTCGAACATGCGGAACATCTGTCTGAAGCGGCCGATCCACCAGCCATAACCCCTCTGTTTCAGCAGCTCCCAGTTGTACAGGGGGTTGCCCCACAGCTGCCCGGTCAGACTGAAATAATCGGGGGGCACGCCGGCCACGCTGGTCGGCCGTCCCTTCCCGTCAAGGAGAAAAATTTCTCGATCGCGCCAGACATCGGCGGAATCATAGGCCACGAACAGAGGCAGATCACCGATAATGCCGATTCCCCGGGCGGCGGCATACTGGCGCAGAGTGCGCCACTGTCTGAAGAATTGCCACTGCTGGTACTTCTGAACCCCGATCTCATGCCCCAGTTCAACGGAGAACCTTTCATACGCCTCAGGCGTGCGGAGGGCGATTTCCTTCGGCCAGCGGTTCCAGGCACTTCCCCTGAAATGCCGCCTGACGGCCATGAAAAGCGCGTAATCGTGCAACCAGGAGGTAGTGTCGCAGAAATGCCAGAACTCTTCCATCCTGACAGTGCGTCCCTGGGCGAAGAAAGATTCCGCCGCCCGGCGCAGCAACTCCAGCTTGTCGTTCGCAACGGCCGCATAATCCACCCGTTCCGCGCCGAAAGAGCGGCCGCTGCTTTCCGGGGGAAGGTCTCCCTCGCTCACCAGCTGATCGCAGTCGATCAGAAGGGGGTTGCCCGCAAAGGCCGAA
Source organism: uncultured Pelobacter sp. (assembly GCA_964601865.1). Classification (GTDB taxonomy): domain Bacteria; phylum Desulfobacterota; class Desulfuromonadia; order Geobacterales; family Pseudopelobacteraceae; genus Pseudopelobacter. The sequence continues at coordinate 6,530 of CAZRPI010000010.1, forward strand.
AACGCCGAGTATGGTGAATTGCCGGAAGCCGGCGGGGTCAGGGGCAGAACCTGCCAGTATGACATTCCCATCTCTTCCAGAAGATCCACGAAACGCCTGGCATCCTCCCCGAACGATCCGATGCCCCCCTGTCCCGGGAGTGATGTCGGGTGCAGGAGTACCCCGCAGGTTCTGCCCTTGAGCATGTTGATCTCCATGAGGATGTTATTCCGGATCGGTACGAAGACCCGAAGGCATGGAAGCGTCATCGGATTCAGGTAGAAGATACCCGCAATGCGGAAAGTATTGCAAACAAAAACGCTCCCCACCGGCTCCTCGGAGGTCTCTCCTCCGCTATAATTTGTTTGAAGAGCGCTTTCATCTTTGCTATATATCATGCTGTTTTTACTGCATCCTGACATTTCGCATCCCTACTTCCGGGATGGAGACTCCGTGGACATTCCAAAAAACGAAAGCGCGTTGTCTGAACTCGACACCAGCCAGCTCTCCAGGCTGATCGTCGAGCTGAATATAGCCCGCCGTAATTTTGCCTCCTATCCGAAGGATCATCCCCTGGTCGCGGCTTCCCTGAACAGGGCCATAGAGAACTACGACCGATTTCTCCGGATAAACGGCGAGATCATCATCGGTGTCACCCGGAATTCACTGATGATCAGGGGAGAACTGCTCGACAGGAACAACGCCATTTTCAGGGATTTTGCCAAGGTGCTGTTCGAGCATGGGATAGGGGCCCTGACGCTGCGTCATGGCCTTACTACGGATGAACTCAAGAGTCTGAATGAAATTCTCTGCCTCAAACGGGAAGAAGTGCTGGACCGGGGAGGAATAGCGACGCTGTGGAAGAAGACGGCAATTTCGTCGCTTGAGATGCAGCCGATCCGTTATGACCTGTTCAATGTCGTTGACACCTCGTCCATGCCGTCGCAGCATCTCCAGCGAGACTCCCGGTGCCTCTGGGAGCGTTTTGCCCGCGCGCTCATCCAGAACACCTTTGCCGCGACTGACGTCGCGGGAGGAGACGGCTGTGGCGTGGTGCTCGACGCCACCGCATCCCCGGGCTTTGGCGGCGCCAGCGATTCAACGGGCGACATTCTGGTAACCGAAGATGAAATCGACCCGCGACTGCTGGCATCGATTCTCAATCGCCAGCTGGGAGAGGGGAATGCCCCCGCGGAGGACGGCAGTCCCGAATCCGACTTCGACGCCATCTGCTCCGGAGCCATGGCCTCCTTTCGGGTGCTAAGTCAGAGCGCCGATGGCTCCCAGGCCGAGCCGGCCGTGCCGTACGAAAAACTGGCTCGGTTCATCAGCGCCCTGGATCCCGACCTGAGACGCCGGTTTCTCAGCAGCAGTTTCGATGTCAGCACCATAAGCGGCGGTTCCATGGCCGAGGAAATCATCCCCCGCCTTTCGCTGGAGGCCATTGCCGAAACGCTGGAAGATGTCAGGCAGAACCGCTTCGTGGGCCAGTCATCCATCATGGGGATCCTGGGAAAAATGGGCGCCAATGTCCCGAAACAGCACTCCCCCTCCCAGGTGAAATCGGATGAGCTGATCGAAATGCAGCGGAAAATACGGAGCATTTTCCGTGAGCGGTCATCCGAAGAATTCGTTCCGGAAGGCTACCGGAAGAAACTCGACCGGATTATCGGCAGCGGGAATGACGGCGGCATTGATCACGACGAAATGTCCGAACTGATGGAAACCCTGGACGGTCATTTTATCGAAAACCAGATCTCGGAAATCATTGTCCGCATCATGCTGATTGATCCGGACCCCCGGCAGATCTCCCAGCTTGTCAACAACCTGAGTGAGATCTTCTATTACCTGCTGTCAACCGGTGATTACTGCCAATTGCTGTACCTGATCAACCAGTGCCAGTCGCCCGAGATCCTCCCCGAGGTCCGGGAACGCCTCAGCCGGAGTTATTCCAGCTATGACTCGCTGTACGAGATGCTGGTGGGGCTTACGACCTGGGGCAAAGCCAAGTATGACGATGTAACCCGGCTGATCGGTGCCATAGGAGAACCTTTCGTCGAGGTGTTGCTGGACAGGCTGACCGTTGAGGAGAACCTGTCCCTGAGACGCTTTCTCATGGACCGGATAGTGGAATTCGGAACCGGGGCGCGCTCAGGAATGCTGGCACGTCTTTCCGACAGACGCTGGTTTGTGCTGCGCAACCTGGTCATAATGCTGCGACAGCTGAACGATTACACGATCCTGGAACATGTGCGCCCCCTTCTCCACCACTCCCATACCCGTGTCCGTCAGGAGGCGCTCCGCACCTGCCTGCATTTTCGCGATCCTGCGGCCGAAAGGCAGATCCTCTACGACATGGACAGCACGAACCACGAAGTGCAGCTGTCCGCCATCTACATGGCCGACAAGAGCCGTTCCGCCGACGTATTCAAGAAGCTGCTGGGGATCTTGGGAAGGCCCGGATTCACGAACATCGAGTGTGAGTTGAAGAGCGCCGCGCTGACCGCCCTGGCTGAAATCGGCAGGGTTGACGCCCTGCCCGAACTGTCAAGGCTGCTGTCGGCAAAGAGTCTCCTCCATTCACGCGCTCTCAACAAGCTGAAGGTTGACGCCATCCGCTCCATGAGCCGCTATCCAGGCGCCGCGGTCAGACCAATCCTGACCAGGGTTGCCGGCGGTAGTGGCGAAGTCGCCCGGCAGGCCCAGCAGTCACTTAAAATGCTCTCGGGGAAACCCTCATGAACCGGACCAGCAGCTTTATTCTGGATTTCATTCGCCATCTCCTCTCGGCCGTGGCCAACGCCTCGCTGTACGGCATGGAACATCCGCAGGTCGTCAGATTGACGACCCAGGCGTATGAAACCGCGCTCAAGGCTCTTGAAGAGCGGTCCGAGTTTTCCATCGCGATCATTGAAAATGAGCTGGTGATCGATGGGAGGCCCCAGGACTTCACTCTCTTTCTCGACCGGTTTGTCCAGACCTTAGGCGACCGCGGCGTAGGACACATGAAGGTGCTCCAGGGGATCACCCGACAGGAGATCACCAATTTTATCGTTTCCATGAGCCGCCATGGCGAGGAAAGCGGTTCCGGGATCAATTCCGGCAGACACCTGGAACTGGGCCGGATGGACCTGGCCACGCAAACCGACACCGGCGAACGGGAGAGCGAGTCTGCCGGGCTGAGCGGTTCGAGAGAAAGCTCCGTCCTTCTCCAGTCGGAGCCAGCGCCATCCTCCGACGGCGATTCCCTGAGGGAGATGTCGGCCCGGGAGATGACCAGGTTCATGGAGATCTACGAGGCGGTAAACAACCGCAGAAAGCTCAAGATTACGGGGATAATAGAGATCGTTTCCGATTTCGTAGCAGTATTCCGCAAGGAGGGGCAGGCCCTGCTGTTGATGGCGACCATGCGCGACGCCGACGAATACACGTTCACCCATTCCACCAATGTCTGCCTGCTCAACATAGCCCAGGCGGTCTCACTCGGCATTGACGGGCAACTGCTCAACGACATCGGCGTAGCCGGCATGCTCCATGACATCGGCAAGCTGTTTATTCCGGAAGAGATCCTCGGCAAGAAAGGGGCCCTGTCCGACGACGAATTCCGTCTGATGCAGAGCCATCCCCTGAAGGGCGCCCGTTTCCTGCTGGAGACATCGGGGGTTCCGCGCCTGGCCATCGTCAATGCGTTCGAACATCACCTGAAATACAACCTGTCCGGCTATCCCAGGGTTCCCGCCAACTGGAGGCAGAGCCTCTGCAGCCACATGACTTCAATATCCGACGTTTACGACGCCATGCGTACCAAACGTCCCTACAGGAAGCCGCTCCCGCCAGCAAAAATATGTTCGACCATGCGGGAGATCATGGGAACCGAACTTCATCCCGCCCTTACGGCCAATTTCCTCGGGGTCATGTCAAATCTCATGAACGATCCCTCGGTTCTCCCCTTCCCCGCCGCTACTTGATTATTCTCCCCGCCGTGATTACCGTTTTGATTGAAGGTAATTTTAAGAGCAGAGAGAGGAACGAATCATGGATCTCAACCGGCTTACACAGAAATCCCAGGAAGCGCTGGCGGAAGCGCAGAGCAAGGCGGTAACCTACGGTCACGTCGAGGTTGATGGCGAGCACCTGCTGTGGGCGCTGCTGAACCAGGAGGACGGTCTGGTTCCCCGCCTGCTGAAGCGCATGGATATCCGGCCGGAACAGCTGATAAATGAAATCGAGGCGGAACTGGACAAAAGACCCCGGGTATCCGGCCCGGGCGCCGAGGCGGGCAAGATATACATCTCCCAGCACCTGTCGTGCATTCTGGTGGCGGCTGAAAATGACGCCAAGCGACTCAAGGATGAGTATGTTTCCGTTGAGCACCTGCTGATGGCCCTGGTGGCCGAGGGGGAGAAGACGGTATCAGGGAAGATTCTCAGGAGGGCCGGCCTTGAGCGGGAAAAGCTGCTGAAGGCACTCACGGAAGTGCGCGGCAATCAGAGGGTTCAGAGTCCCAACCCCGAGGCCAGCTACGAGGCGCTTGAGAAGTACGGCCGGGATCTCGTCAAGATGGCGCGTTCAGGGAAGCTCGATCCCGTCATAGGCCGGGACGAGGATATCCGGCGGATCATACGCATTCTCTCCCGCAAGACCAAGAACAACCCGGTCCTGATCGGTGAACCGGGGGTGGGCAAAACGGCCATCGTGGAAGGCCTGGCCCAGCGGATCGTCCGGGGCGACGTTCCCGAGGGGTTGAAGGAGAAGACCGTATTTGCCCTGGACATGGGGGCGCTCATCGCCGGGGCCAAGTACCGGGGCGAATTCGAGGAGCGTCTCAAGGCGGTGCTCAACGAGGTCAAGGAGGGACAGGGACGCATCGTTCTCTTCATCGACGAACTGCACACCATTGTCGGCGCCGGCAAGGCGGAGGGGGCCATGGACGCCGGCAACATGCTGAAACCGATGCTGGCCCGCGGTGAACTGCACTGCATCGGTGCGACTACCCTCGACGAGTACCGACAGCACATCGAGAAGGACGCCGCGCTGGAACGGCGCTTCCAGCCGGTGCTGGTGGAACAGCCCACCGTGGAGGACACCGTCTCGATCCTGCGTGGCCTGCGGGAACGCTTCGAGGTGCACCACGGCATCAAGATTCAGGATTCCGCGCTGGTGGCGGCCGCAACGCTCTCCAACCGGTACATCACCGAGCGCTTCCTGCCGGACAAGGCCATTGATCTGGTTGACGAGGCCTGCGCCATGCTCCGTACCGAAATCGACTCGCTTCCCTCGGAGCTGGACACCATCAGCAGGCGGGTGATGCAGCTTGAAATCGAGGAAGTGGCCCTGAAAAAGGAGAAAGACCGGGCGAGCATGGAGCGTCTCGAGGCGTTGCGCAGGGAACTGGCGAATGACCGGGAAAAGGCCAACGCCATGCGGGCGCAGTACGAAACGGAAAAATGCGCCATCCAGCGGATTCAGGCCCTGCGCGAGCAGATCGAAAAAACCAGGCGCGACATCGACAGGGCCGAGCGTGAGAGCAACCTGGAACTGGCTTCCAGGTTGAAGTATTCGGAAATGCCCGGCCTTGACAAAGCCCTGAAAAATGAAGAAACGGCCCTGGCAGCTAACCAGGGGGGGCAGAAGCTGTTGCGTGAAGAGGTGACGGAAGACGAGATCGCCGAGATCGTTGCCCACTGGACCGGCATACCGGTCACCCGTCTCGTGGAGGGGGAACGGGAAAAGCTGCTGCGCCTGGAAGATATTCTGCACGAAAGGGTCGTAGGCCAGGACGAGGCGGTCCGGCTGGTTTCCGACGCCGTGCTGCGGGCGCGCTCGGGTATCAAGGATCCGCGCCGTCCCATAGGCTCATTCATCTTTCTGGGACCCACCGGCGTTGGCAAGACCGAGCTGGCGCGCACGCTTGCCTCAGCGCTTTTCGACTCGGAAGACAACATGGTGCGCATCGACATGTCCGAGTACATGGAGAAATTTGCCGTGTCCCGCCTCATCGGGGCGCCTCCGGGCTATGTGGGTTACGAAGAGGGAGGACAGCTGACCGAGGCGGTGAGACGCAAGCCCTACTGCGTACTGCTGTTCGATGAAATAGAAAAGGCTCATCAGGATGTTTTCAATATTCTGCTCCAGATCCTGGACGACGGCCGGGTTACCGACAGTCACGGTCGAACGGTCAACTTCAAGAACACGGTCATCATCATGACCTCCAATATCGGCGCGCCGTACCTGATCGAGGGGATCACCCCGGACGGCGATATACGCGATGACGCCCGCGTATCGGTGATGAACGAACTGAGGATGAATTTCCGTCCCGAATTCCTCAACCGGGTGGACGATATCGTGCTGTTCAAGCCGCTCCACATGGAGGAAATCGTCAGGATTACCGATCTCTTGGCGAAACAGCTCGTTCTGAGGCTCAAGGACCGCCAGATAACGCTGGTCCTCAGCGACGAGGCCAAGCAGTTCATCGCCCGGACCGGATACGATCCGGTCTACGGAGCCCGCCCGCTGAAACGCTTTCTGCAGCGGGAACTGGAAACCAGAGTCGCCCGGGCCATCATTGCCGGAGAGATTGCCGAAGGTGGCGAGCTGCGGGTTGAACTCAGGGACGGGAAACTGGTGGTGGGGGTCTAACAGCAACAACGTTTATTTTGGTTAACCATTCGCCCTGAGCTTGTCGAAGGGTGAGCGGTTACTTCTTTCATGCTTCGACAGGCTCAGCATGAACGGCTTAAGTGAACAGCATCATGTCTAGCAGTGCGCACCGGACGGAAGCCGGGGTATGGCTGATCATACCCCGGCTTTAATGTATCCGCCCGAATCGAATCAACTTCCGTCTCTGCTTGACAAACCGGCGACAGGGGACAATAATCCTCACTGTTTATCGAACCTATCCGTAAAGGGACCACAAGACATGCGCATCGAAAGCGATTTTCTCGTGATTGGCAGCGGCATTGCCGGCCTTTCCTACGCCCTGCAGGCCGCCGACCACGGCAGCGTGGCAATCGTTACCAAGTATGACATATCCGAATCGGCCACAAACTACGCCCAGGGAGGAATCGCGTCCGTCATCTCCTCGGAGGATTCGTTCGAGGCGCACATGAATGACACCATGGTTGCGGGCGCCGGCCTCTGCCATGAAGACGTGGTGCGCATGGTGGTCGAGGAGGGTCCCCAGACCATAGAAAACCTCATAGACTGGGGCGTCCAGTTCACGACCAAAGGTTCCAGTTACGATCTGACCCGCGAGGGGGGGCACAGCGCCCGGCGCATCCTGCACGCCGAGGACATCACCGGCCGCGAGATCCAGCGCGCCCTGGTGCAGGCCGCCCGCGGTCATAAGAACATTACCATCTACGAATATCACATAGCCATCGATCTGATCACCACGACCAAACTCTTCAACCAGTCGCAGGAGAGGAACAACTGCCTTGGCGCGTACGTTCTCGATATCAGGAAGAATCAGGTCATCACCTTCTCCTCCAAGATCACCCTGCTGGCCAGCGGCGGCGCCGGGAAAGTCTACCTGTACACCTGCAATCCGGACGTGGCTTCCGGAGACGGGGTGGCCATGGCCTACCGCGCCGGAGCGACCATCGCCAACATGGAGTTCATGCAGTTCCACCCCACGACCCTTTTCCATCCCCTCGGCAACTCGTTTCTGATTTCGGAGGCGGTGCGCGGCGAAGGCGCCATTCTGCGCCGCCGGGACGGCGTTGCCTTCATGGAGAAGTACCACAAGCTGAGGGACCTCGCCCCCCGCGACATCGTGGCGCGGGCCATCGACCACGAGATGAAGATCAGCGGCGATGACTGCGTCTATCTGGATATCACCCACGAGCCGGCGGAAGTCGTTAAGAAGCGCTTTCCCAACATCTATCAGACCTGTCTGGACCTGGGGCTGGACATGACGAAGGAGTGGCTGCCCGTGGTGCCTGCGGCCCATTATCTCTGCGGAGGCGTGGCGGTGGACATGGACGGCAAGACCGATCTGAAATCGCTGTACGCCATCGGAGAGGTCACCTTCACCGGGCTGCACGGCGCCAACCGACTTGCCAGCAACTCGCTGCTGGAAGCCGCCGTCTACGCCAACCGCGCCTACCGGGCAACGCTAGATGAAGTCAAGAGGGAGCGGTACGAACGGTTCGACATTCCCGACTGGGATCCGGGAACGGCTACTGACAGCGACGAGATGGTGGTCGTATCCAACAACTGGGATGAAATCAGGCGGTTCATGTGGAATTACGTGGGAATAGTTCGCTCCGACAAGCGCCTGGCGCGGGCCATGCGTCGCGTGGAACTGATCCAGAGCGAGATCGAGGAGTACTACTGGAACGTGACAATCAACTCGGACCTGATCGAACTGCGCAATCTCGCCACCGTTGCCCAGCTGATCGTCGCCTGCGCCCAGATGCGCAAGGAGTCGCGCGGACTGCACTACACCATCGACTACCCCAAGCGGGACGACGTCAACTGCAGGCGCGATACCTTCATCAAGAAAACGCTGTAACCGGAGAAACCGTTGAAAATCGACGAGATCAGAAAACGCATAGATCTGCTGGATGACGTGCTGCTGCGCATTTTCAACGAACGGGCCCGCCTGGCGCTGGAAATCGGCCATGTCAAAAAGGAGCTGAACCTGCCGGTTTTCGATCCGGCGCGGGAGAAGAGGATTTTTGCGCGCATGAAGGACGAAAACCCCGGGCCACTCGACAATGACGCCATAGTGCGGCTGTTCGAGAGGGTTGTGGACGAGTCCCGCCGCCTGGAGCGCATCATGTCCCATGCGGAGGGGGGGAGCTAACGCTTTCCCCTTGGGTTGCAATACACAATCATAAGTATCGGTTGAAAGGTTGTTATATATCATGCTGATTATCATGAAAAAAAACACTGACGAAGAGGCGCTCGACCAGATCAAGGAGTATCTGATCACCCGGGATTTCGACATCCATCAGTCCACCGGCGCCAACCGTACGATCATCGGCGTCATCGGTGACACCGCCTCCCTCGACGACCGGGAGATCGAGGCTATGCCGGGAGTTAGCCAGGTCGTGCGCATCAGAAAGGACGATTAGGCCGCTTTTCCGTCGCTCCGGTAGTACACGCAGATCTCCCTTTCCCCGTCATTTGCCATCGGTTTATTTCCGGGAAGCCTCCATGAAACCGGGGGCGATGCCGGATGCCGCTCCTTTTCCTTTCCTCACTTCACCAGTCAATTATCAGAATTTGCACCGTTTCTTGATTCCATTCCGAGTCTGGTTGGCATTATTCCTGTTCTGACACTTTTGCTTGCCCGCCATGATGAATTGGTATACATAAAGACATTTGAAGAAACAGAATTCCGTCCGTTACCGGACAGAGGGAATTGCCAGGCGGACGCCGGAATATTAGCCTAAATTCGGTAGTTGGGGGCTGCCTGCGTTCGGCCGGATGCGCTCTCTCCGGCACTCCCCAACTGCCGTTTCCAGGATGAATCTTTGTTGTGATAAATTACAGGAGGTAAGTTTATGAAATCATGGAAAGATGTTTGTAAACGGCGCATTCCGGCCTTGATACCCGCCACTGCGCTTCTCTTCTCCCTGAACTCCCCCGTCTACGGCGGATGGACGATCGAGACCCTCACCGCGCCCCAGAACACGAACATGTGGCAACTGCGGGGCCTGAGCTTCGCTTCCGCCACCGACGGGTGGGCAATTGGCCAGAACTACAGGAAAAACTTCAATACCGAGGGGGCGCTGTTCCACTACCAGAACGGGTCATGGACCACGGTGAATCCGCCGGATCTGGGCCTGTCCGACTGGTGGCTCAACGGCGTCTCCTTCACCTCCGCCGCTAACGGCTGGGCAGTGGGAAAGGACGACTCGGACAGCAAATGGCTCGTGCTGCATTATTCAGGCGGGGCATGGAGTTCCGACGGTACCATACCAACCGTGATCGGTGAGCTGAAAGCCGTCCATTTCACCTCCGCCACCGAAGGGTGGGCGGTGGGAGAAGATCGGGGAAACAGTAGAGGCGGGTTGCTCCACTACAAGGATGGTTCCTGGACCTCCGTCGCTCCTCCATTCGACACTATCAAAACCCTTAACGCCGTCCATTTCACCTCCGCCGGCGAGGGGTGGGCGGTGGGATACGGTCCGTCCCTGCTCCACTATACGACGGCAGACGGCTGGAAATCGGTCGCCCCACCAACGGTTACCGGGCAATACTGGTACCTCAACTCGGTCCATTTCACTTCCGCCGGCGAGGGGTGGGCGGTGGGAACATCGCATATCTATAGTGACACAGGAGGATACAACCAGGGTGTTATCCTCCATTACAGCAGCAGTAGCGGTTGGACACCGGTAACTCCACCGTCGGTGAGCACCAGTTGGAATCTGACGGGGGTTCACTTCACCTCCGCCACGGAGGGATGGGCCGCCGGCGCCGATGAAACCAACAAGATCGGAGTCCTGCTGCATTACAAGAACGGGACCTGGAGTTCTGTCACCCCTCCGGATGTCGAGCAGTTGAACTACAGCTGGGACCTGCGGGGCGGCGTCAGCTTCGCCTCCTCCAGCGAAGGATGGGCAGCGGGGTACAACGGCGCGGGCGTCCTGCTCCATTACACCAATACTGCCCTCCCCACCCTGAGCGTAACCAGAGCGGGCAGCGGCTCAGGCACGGTTACCTCAACCCCGGCAGGCATCAACTGTGGCGCCACCTGCGAAGCCACCTTCAAGAAGGGAACCAAGGTATCCCTCACTCCGGCGCCAGCCGACGGCTCGGTTTTCACCGGCTGGTCCGGCGACTGCTCCGGCGCCAAAAAGTGCTCCGTGGCCATGAAGGCTGATAAATCCGTGTCAGTTGGCTTCGACACCGGATCGTGCAGCTATACCATCTCCCCGTCGGCCAAGAACCTCACCTATAAGGGGGGAACGGTGACCGTCAGGGTGACCGCCGGGACGTACACCTACTGCAACGCCCCGGAGATCGTGAACAACACCGGCTGGATCACCGCCGTGAACTCCTTCGCCAACGACAGGGGGACCATCAAGCTCACCGTGCCCGCGCTCGATTCCTCAACGGGGAGGAGCGGCACACTCACCATCGGCGGCAAGACCTTCACCCTGACCCAGAGCGGCAAGTTGTGCAGCCTCAGCATCAATCCTTCCTCTTCGGGGAATCTTGGCTCAGGCCAGATGTCGGGCTCCTTCGGGGTCCATGCCACGCCTTCCGACTGCGCCTGGAACGCGGAGTCCAGCGTTCCCGGATGGCTTTTCATCACCTCCGGTTCATCCGGGACTGGTGATGGAATCGTCAACATGACGGTCTCGGCCAATACCACGGGCAAGCCCAGAAGCGGCAAGGTCACCGTCACGCTGACCGCGAACAAGAAGAAGAAAGTCTACAGTGTGAAACAGAAGAAATAGCGTGGAATTACTCTTTGTCCAGCTACCGGGGCCCGGCATGCCATGTGCCGGGCCTTCCTGTTGGCGAAACCATGCAGCTCTTTCAAGGGCTTCGAAAAACAGCCTGTCTTCCCCGAGTGCTTCTATCGGGGATCCATAAAGCCAAAATCCTGATTACCGATTGAACCCTCGGGAATGACGATAATATGTGCCTCTTGCAAAAGGATTCCGTTCATGGTTCGACAGGCTCACCACGAACGGAATATCAGTGTGTTATCCGGGTTACGTCCGTTCGCCCTGAGCTTGTCGAAGGGCAAAATACGACTTTTGCAAGAGGCTCATATTTATAGAGATACTGAAGTTGCCGTTGCAGAGGATAAGGGCAAGGCTGCGCTGGTTTGACGTGTTTTTTACGCGCTATCGCCCAGACAGATCCCGGTCACCAGACCGTGCATCAGGGCATAGGGGTGGCCGCCGCTCTTTGCCGCCAGATCGCAACGGAACAGTTCCTCGAAGATTCTCCGCAACTCCCCCCGATCGAAATTCTTCGCCTGCTGCAGGTACTCCCCCAGGAAGTAGGCATTGATACCGACCTCCCTGCTGATGTCCTGGTTGGATGCCCTGCGCTCAACCATCTCCCTGACCCGCCAGAGCTGGCGGAAATGACGCGCCAGCGCCCCGAGCATCATCGGGACCTCCTCTCCGTTGAGAAAGAGGGTGTCCAGGCTCTTCAGGGCGCTTTGCAGATCCCTGGTTCCCAGGTAGCGGGCCAGTTCGAAGACGGTGAAAGCCTTGCTGCTGCTGGCCACCGCGCGCACGTCGTCCAGGGTGATTTTCGGGCGTGAGGCGGCGTAAATGGTGAGTTTTTCAATCTGCGACGACAGTTCCCGGAGGTTGTTGCCGACCAGAAAGGAGAGAAGCTCCGCCGCGGCCGGCTCCATCGTTTTGTCGTGGGTCTGCGCCTCCGTCTGTATGAAGCCTGACAGTTTGTTGTCGTAGAGGCGCCGGTATTCCACCAGCGCCCCCCGTTTTTTGAGTTCCAGAAAGAACTTTTTGCGCTGGTCGATTTTGATCCCGTTGAAGATGAGGCAGGTCGTCCCGGCCGGGTTGCGTACGTAGTCGAGCAGGACTTCCAGCGCATCGGCCCTGAGCTGCTCGGCGCGCTTGACGAGAACCACCCGCCGCTCGGCGAACATGGGCAGGGTCTGGGCTGCGTCAACAATATCGACGCCCTTTGACTCGTTGCCGAAGAAGACGTTGAAATTGAAATCCCGGAGAGTCGGGTCGACCGCCACGTCCAGCAGTCTGGCCGTAGCGCGTTCGATCAGAAATGACTCTTCGCCGTAGAGGTAGCAGAGAATGGGCGGTTTGCCGTTGCGGACCGCGGATTCGAGTTCCTGGGGCGTCATGTCAGTAGGATTGCTCCACCGTCGTCAGAAATTGCCGGGCAAGCTTGTGGGAGGCGGCCACCAGGGCCTCCTCCTCGGCGCTGTGCTGAAGCGCCAGATCGTCATTGGCGGGGTAGTCATGAAAAGCCGTCAACGTCCCCTTCCAGGAGAGCCCCTTGTCGGACCTGCTGCGCAGCTCAAGCTCGACTTCGATGGTGAGCCGGTACTCCCTGGCGCGGTCGATCGAGGTATACGAGATCGGCCTCAGGATGTAGGATTTGAGATTTCCGCTCACCTGAAGGTCCGCCGACTCCAGACTGCCCGCGGGCGCAATGCCGCGCATGATGTGGGCCTCTTCCAGCAGCGCCCTGCGCAGGACCGTCTGGGCGGAGGAACTGATTGACCGGTTGGCTATGAAAGCCACCCAGATGTTCCGGCCGGAGTCGAGCCTGCCGCCGGCTGATGCGACGGGGCGGTAGCCGCACCCCGCAATGACCAGCAGCAGAAGGAAGCCGGCAAAGAGAGCCGCGACCGTTTGGCGCGCTCCGGGGACGATTCTGTTCCGTGTCGTATCGGTCATGTCTGCCGCTCCCCTACCCTGCCACGATATTGACCAGCTTGCCCCTGACGCAGATTACCTTGCGCACCTGGACCCCCTGTAGAAGCGGCTGGACTTTCTCGTCCGCCAGGGCGATCGCCTTGAGCGATTCCTCGTCGGTACCCGCGGAAACCGTGATTTTGGATCGCAGCTTCCCGTTGACCTGGACAACCATCAGCACCTCGTCATCGACGGCGGCATCCCGGTCGAATTCCGGCCAGGGAGTATCGGAGAGGGGACGATCGTGCCCCAGAAGCCCCCACAGTTCCTCGGCGATGTGCGGCACGAAGGGAGCGAGCAGCAGGATCAGGCTGTCCAGAGCCTCCCTCATGACCGCCCCTGCCTGGGGAGTCGCGGTCCCCGCGGACTGGAGCGTGTTGAGGAGTTCCATCACCGCGGCAATGGCGGTGTTGAAGTGAAAACGCTCCTCAATGTCCTCGGTCACTTTCCTTATGGTCTTGTGCACCGCCCGCCTCAAGCCCTTCTCCCCGGCGGACAGAGCGGCAATGTCCGGCCTGCCGGCGCCCCTGACGAGCTCCAGCCGGTCATGGACCAGTTTCCAGACGCGGTTGAGGAAACGGAACGAGCCGTCTACCCCCTGATCGTTCCAGTCCAGGTCCTTTTCCGGCGGTGCGGCGAAGAGCGAGAACAGCCGCGCCGTATCGGCGCCGTAGCGTTCGATCAATGCGTTGGGATCCACCACGTTACCCTTGGACTTGCTCATCTTGGAGCCGTCCTTTATGACCATCCCCTGGGTCAGCAGATTGGTGAAGGGCTCGTCGCACCCCACGTATCCCAGGTCCCGCAGAACCTTGGTGAAGAAGCGGGCGTAGAGGAGGTGCAGGACCGCATGCTCGATACCGCCGATGTACTGGTCCACCGACATCCAGTAATCCACCCGTTTCCGGTCGAGGGGGGTATCATGGGAATCGGGGCAGCAGTAGCGGAGAAAATACCAAGAGGACTGCACGAAGGTGTCCATGGTGTCGGTTTCACGGCGGGCCGGCGCCCCGCACTTCGGACAGGGGACGTTGATGAATGATTCCAGCCTGGCGAGAGGGCTTCCCCCCTCGCCCGTGAACTCCACGTCCATGGGGAGTTGAACCGGCAGCTCCTGTTCCGGCACCGGGACGACGCCGCACTGCTCGCAGTAGATCACCGGGATCGGGTTGCCCCAGTAACGCTGGCGCGAAATGCCCCAGTCGCGGAGACGGTAGGTTACGGTCTTCTTCCCGATCCCTTTTTCCTGCAGATAATCGGCGATGGCATCCTTGGCCGCCTCGCTCCCCAGGCCGTCGAAACGCTCGGAGTTGACCATGATGCCGGGCTCGGTGTAGGCAGCTTCCATGGTTGCCGGATCAAGGGCCGTTCCCTCGGGCTGGATGACCACCTTCAGCTGTAGGCCGTATTTTTTTGCGAACTCGAAATCGCGCTGGTCGTGGGTCGGTACCGCCATTACGGCGCCGGAGCCGTAATCCATCAGCACGAAGTTGGCCAGATAGATGGGCATGCGCACCTTGGTCAGGGGGTTGATGCAGTAGGAGCCGGTGAAGACCCCCTCCTTCTCGTAATCATCGGCGGTCCGTTTCGTGCGGTCCGTCTTCCTGACCCTGTCGATGAAGCGCTCAACCTCCTCCCTCCTGTCCGGCGTCGTCAGTTCGGCGGCCAGCCTGTGTTCCGGGGCCAGAGACATGAAGGTCGCTCCGAACAGAGTGTCCTGGCGGGTAGTAAAAACCCTGATGGAGGAGGGACTGTTCTCCAGCGGAAAATCAATTTCACAGCCGTAACTCTTGCCGATCCAGTTGCGCTGCATCACCAGAACCCGTTCCGGCCAGCCCGGCAGTCGGTCGGTATAGTCCAGAAGTTCCTCGGCGTACTGAGTGATGCGGAAAAACCACTGATCCAGCTCCTTCTGCTGGACCGGGCTGTCGCAGCGCCAGCAGGCGCCGTCCTCGACCTGTTCGTTGGCCAGAACGGTTTCGCATTTCGGACACCAGTTGACGAACGAGGTCTTTTTGTACGCCAGTCCCTTCTCAAGCATCTCGAGGAAGATCTTCTGTTCCCAGCGGTAGTACTCCAGGTCGCAGGTGGCCAGCTCCCGTCTCCAGTCGTAGGAGAGCCCCATCTTCTTGAGCTGCCCCCTCATGTAGGCGATGTTCTCGTAGGTCCACTTGGCCGGATGACTCCTGTGCTGGATTGCCGCGTTTTCCGCCGGCATGCCGAAGGCGTCCCACCCCATGGGGTGAAGCACGTTGAAGCCCCGCATCCGCTTGAACCGTCCGATCACATCACCGATGGAGTAGTTGCGCACGTGCCCCATGTGAATCTTCCCCGAAGGATAGGGAAACATCTCGAGCAGATAGTACTTGGGCCTGTCTCCTGCCTCGTCAACGGCGAAAGACGACCGTTCCTCCCAAGTCCGTTGCCACTTCTGCTCAACCTCCGCCGGGTTATATTTCTGTTCCACGATAGCTTCCTTTCTCTGTTTCATTTGATTGCAGCGGCGTATCAGGAATAACGGGAGTCCGCGCCCTGCTGCCGCGCGCCCTCTCCTCCGACGCATGGGCCCTGAAGGTTATTTCCCGCGCCAGGCGATGCAGCGGCAGCACCCGGTCCACGAGTCCCGTGGCCACGGCTTCCCTCGGCATCCCGTACACGGCCGCCGTTTCGTCCGATTCAGCCACGACGAATCCCCCGAGCTCCTTGACCCTCCGCAGAGCCCTGCTTCCGTCGTCACCCATGCCGGTCAGCACCACCGCCATCATCCGGTTGCGGAAAATCTCCGCGCATGAGGAAAACATCAGGTTCACCGAAGGGGAGTAGCGCTCTTCCGGAACCGGGGGCACGATCCTTGCTATCGTCCCTTCAGCGGACTTTTCAAAAACGAGGTTGCTCCCACCAGGGGCGATCAGAACCCTCCCGGGAACCAGGAGGTCGCCATCTTCCGCCTCCTTAACCGCAAAAACCGACAGACGGTCCAGCCGCTCGGCAAACGACCTGGTAAATCCGGGCGGCATGTGCTGCGAAACAACGAACGCAAAGGGCAACTGTCGTTCGAAGGCCGAGAAGAGGTTCTGGAGCGCCGGAGGACCGCCCGTGGACGCTCCGATGGCAATTATGTCAAAAGTCCTCTTCATCCTCTCATCTCTTCGCCGTCGTCCAAAGGACGGTCACCGTTCAGCAGCAGATCGATGTCAACGATCATTACCACGTCGTCATTGGCACGGCAAACCCCCAGAATGCATTCGGCCCCGAATCCCTCAAGATCCGGTGGCGGCATGATCCTTTCGCAGGGCACATCGATTATTTCAACCACCTCATCCACCCCCAGGGCCAGTGCCCCGTCCCGGAGCCTGACAACGATCAGTTCTCCCGGATTCCGCTCCGGCCTGGGTGGTATCCGGAAGCGCCCGCGCAGATCCATGACCGGAATGGTTTTGCCGCGAAGGACGGCATCCCGCGTGACAAACCGCGATGGAGAAAGCGGGGGCCTTACCGCTCCGGGAACGGCTATTTCCATGATACGCATGACATCGACGGCAAAAAGAGATCCGGCCAGCCTGAAACAGGCGAGAGGAATTGCCCCGGGCTTGGCGTTAATCCCGGAAACGGCGGCCGGCTCGGGCATGTCAAAGGTATTCATTCCCCTTACCACGGCGGAATATCCGCCACACGCTCCACATTCAGGAGAATGACGGAGCATTCATCCAGATATCCCATGCCGCTGACGAACTCACCGCCGATTTCCGGAAAGGCGATCGGGCCGAGCTGAATCGAGCCTCCGGAAAGCCGGGCCACCCGGATTATCCTGTCCACGATCAGACCGGTAAGACCGGCGCCCCCCCTGACGACTACGACCCGTTCCCCGCCGTCGGATGACGAAGGTTCCAGCCCCAGCCTCCGGCGGGTGTCAAGAACCGGAATAATGTCGCCGCGCAGCGTGAAGATTCCGGACACAAATGCCGGAGCTCCCGGGATTTCGGTTACGGGCTGAGGTTTGATGATTTCCCTGATCCGCATTATGTTGATGCCGCAGATCCTGCCGGCGATCATCGCACAGAGAAAATCTCCATCGCCGCTATCCTGACTCTGCCGTTCTTCGAATAGCAGACATCCGGATTTTTCGCAACCCGTCGCGGCTCTGCCGGCGAGAATAATGTCGATGGGGGAGGCGCAGGTTCTGTCCATTCGTCACCACCCGTTTCTGAACGTTTCCGTGATCATTTCGGCGATGTCCAGCACCAGGACGGCGCCCCTGTCCCCCAGGTCCGCCGCTCCGGAAATCCCCCGCGCGCCCCTGAATGCATCGCCCAGGGGTTTTATGATAATGTCCTGCTGGCCCAACAGGTCGTCCACCGCAATGCCGAGACACTTCTCAGCCATACCCGCTACAACCACGTAATACTCTTCGGGACGTTTCCCGGACCGGTCGATTTTCAGGAAATTCTCCAGCCGGATGAGAGGGAGTTTCTTTTCACGGATCTGAACCGCAGCTCCCTGTCCGGTTGCAACGATCCGGTCGTCGGTTGCCAGGACGGCCTCGTTAACCACTGCGACTGGAAGCGCATAGATCCTTCCGGCGCACGAAAAGATCAGAGCCCTGCTGATGGCAAGGGTAACCGGAAGCGTTATCCTGAAGCGGGTTCCCATTCCCCTGCGCGTTTCGATGTCGACCGCACCGGAAACGGCGCTTATGTTGTTTCTGACCACATCCATGCCCACGCCGCGGCCCGAAACATCGCTGACCTTATCCCTGGTGGAAAAACCCGGCAGGAACAGGAACTCCAGCGCCTCCCGGTCCGAGATCCCGACCGCGTCCTGCACGAGCCCCTTCCGCAGCGCAACTCTTCTGACCCGGTCCAGATCGATGCCGGCGCCGTCGTCCTCGATGTCGATCACCACATGGTTGCCCTTCTGCCGGGCGGCAACGCTTATGGTCCCGGTTCTGTCCTTGCCGCACGCCGCGCGCCTTTCAGGGAGTTCAATGCCATGATCAACGGCGTTCCTGATGATGTGCATCATCGGATCGGAAATGTCCTCCATGATCAGCTTGTCCAGTTCCGTGTCGGAGCCGAACAGCCTGAGTTCGACCATTTTTCCCTGTTCCCCTGAAATACGCCGGACAATTATGGAGAGCTTTTCATACAGGTTCTCCAGGGGGATCATCCTGATCTCCAGAACCCCTTTCCTCAAGGCTGACAGCCTGCGTTCGAACAGTCCGGAAGCCTTGGCGAGATCCATGGACAGGCGTGAAAAGCCGTGGCTGCGCAGTCTGAACGCAATCCCGCTGATCGTTGACTGGGTCAGGCTCAACTCGCCGACAACATTCATGAGCTCATTCAGCTTTTCAATGTCAACGCGAACGGTGCGTCTCGTGCTCCTGGCCGAAAGGGCATCATCCCTCGACAGGAAAGCGGGACTTTCTCCCCCCGGTGGTGCCGACTCCGCGGTTTCGGGTGACGGGACCGGCGTATCGCCGGCGGGCGCCTCGGAAAGAGCGGCGCCGGGGGCCTTTACTGTTGCAAGGTGTTTGAGGCCGATAATGCCGTTGCCGAGACGGCTCCTCAATTCTTCCGGATCCAGCGATGAGGCATAGAGAATATCGCAGCCGATCTGGGTTTCGCTGTCATCCCCCTCTCCCGGCAGGAGGGCTATGATTTCGCCCCAGCTGTTCAATCTGTCGGAAACGCTGGTCAGTTCCCTGTCGAACTCGGCCAACCCATACGATGCGTGGATGGAGTAAACGTTTTTACCCTTTTCCAGGTTGTCCCGGAGCCTGAACCGTTCATACTCCGTCAGGGATTGGAATTCCAGGCATGAAAGGTCCGGTGTTCCGGAGGGGGGGATGGCGGCGGGCCGTTCCTCCTCGGTCCGGAAATATTCGCTGATGCGTTGGGTACAGGCCGAGATTTCATCCGCGTGACCGGGAGAGCCGCTGTCGGAAATGTCCCGAAGCAAGAGCTTGATCAGCGCCTGGGACTCCATCAGCAGCCACATTACCGGTTTGGAGAGCTTCATTCTGCCGAGGCGCAGCTGTTCCAGCAGGCTCTCCAGGTGGTGGGAGAATCCGGCAATCCCGTTAAACCCGAAAATCCCCGCCAGTCCCTTGATGGAATGGGCGCCGCGGAAGACCGAGTTCAGCAGATCGTGACGGATTTCTCCGCCGGCCATGGAATCGGACAGGTCGGCCAGGTCGCTGGCGAGACGGTCGGCTATCTCCTCAGCTTCGGCCAGAAAATCCTGGATGGCCCGGTCGGACCGTGCGGGGAGGTCAGTCATGGAAAGGGCTCAGCAAGGTGAACCGCTCCTCTTGTCAACGGAGACTTTCCGCATTGATTGCAGTCCCCGCTCCATGACCATCCCGGCCCGAGACAGAAAGACTTCAAGAATCTCGGTGCCCTGTAGCGGAGTGTCTTCCGGAAGATTATCGCCGTACAGAAAGCCGACGAGGGTGGAATTGCTCACGATCGGACCGATGAAAACCTCGACCGGGATGCCGCCTCCCAGCTGCTTGAAGATATGGGCGTCAAGGGGCGTTGGTTCCGGTTTGATGGTGGAGGCCCGCAGGACCCTGGCAGGTCCGCTGAACATCGAATCCGCCTCAAGCGGGAATGTGATAGCCCGTACCTTTTCGTCTCCCGTGGTCCTGACATCCGAAATCCCGTACTGACCCACACCACATACGACCCGATCGTTCACGACAAACAGGATGGCGCGATTCAGGAACTCCGAGGCGAATCTCAGGGCCAGCAACAGCTCCGAGCCCCGGGCATCGGGATTATTGAGCTCCTCCAGCATGCTCTTCAGGAGCGAAGAACCGTCGGAAGCGGCGGTATCAACGGACAGGGACGGCGACGCGTCGTCATCCATTTCCATCCTCAGCGCATCCGCCAGGTTGAACTGTTCCTGGCGCGGGCTTATCGCCCCCCTCTGCTCCGCCAGGAGAATTTCCCCCAGGAGTCTGCCGATAAAGCTGCCCATGGTTTCGGTTTTGGCGATCTCGGCGCGACGCGGTTTCATGATGAAGGGATACCCCATGTCGCGCACCTTCATTTCGGCATCGGCATGCTGATAGTCCGTCATCAGTATCATGTTCAGCTTTTCGAAATTCCTGTGCAAAAGCTCCATCAGCTCAATCCCGCCCAGGACTCCGGAGCCGTCCATCTTCGGCATGATCAGGTCGATCAGCACCGTGGGATGCTCCCCCTCCCTGACCATGGCGTCGACTCTGATCAGGGCATCCTCACCGCGAGTCATGACGTGGACCGCATATCCCTTATCCCCCATGGCGCTGGCTATCGCCCGGAGTGTGGGGCTGTCGTCATCCACCACTACCAGCGGATTCTTTACGCCGCTCTTGCCGATTGGAGCTGTTGGAGCAGCATCATTCTCACCGTTAGCGGTTTCGTCGCCAAACTCGCCGGCAAAATTTCCGGATCTGATGGCCTGAAGCCTCTTTTCCCCGAGTTCCGCCCCTTCCATGGCAAGAAGCTGGGTATTGAGGCCCTGGTTGAGCATGAACTGCAGCGGGTCCATCCTGGTATCGTAGACGGTGTCCACCATATCCTGAATCTGAAAATCGAAACTGCCGCTCGTCCAGTCAAACAGCGACAGAACGACTCGTTCCACCTGGGCGCGCACCACCTCTTCGATTACTTCCTGCGCGACATCGAAGTGTTTGACGAGAATCGCGCCCAGACGTTCAAGGAAACCTTCCGATTGCTGGAGAGCGAGCGCCTTGCGGAGAACCGTGGGATCTATGACGGAGTTTCTGGTGAGCAGTTCGCCCAGGCTTTGGGGAAACATGCTTGAGGAGGCCCGGACTACCTGTCCGCCGCGAAAGACGACGGATGCCTCGTGTCCCCTGCTCTGGAGGGTCAGGGTTCCCGACTGCTTGCTGAGACTCACTATCTGCAGGATCTCCACAAGGCCAAGGTCTTCAAGATCGCCGACAAGACTCATACCCATCCACCCCGTAAAAAGCGAAAAATGAAGTTAAGTGTCTGAAAACATATACCAACTGCCCGACCAAGTAAAGATTGGATTCAGTCAATCGCGCCGGAACGCCGGGAATCGCCCCCCTTTTCCCTGCCGCGAAATATGAGTCGCAGGGGAGTGCCTTCAAATCCGAATGCCTCGCGAAACCGGTTGCTCAGGTAACGTTCGTAGGAAAAGTGTATGCTGTCGGGCTGGTTGGTGAAAATGACAAAGGTCGGCGGACGGACGGCGACCTGGGTCGCGAAGTAGAACTTTACCCTTCTTCCGTGGGCTAATGGCGCATGGTGACTGCTGGTCGCCTCGGAAAAAACGCGGTTAAGGTCGGAGGTTGAGATCCTGCGGCAGTACTGCGCCATGACATCATCAACCGATGCCATGATTTTTCCGGTGCGCTGGCCGGTTTTAGCCGACACGAATACGATGGGGGCGTACGGCATGTATTTGAAACCGGTTCTGATCTTCTCCACATAAACGCCAAAGGTGCTGTTGTCCTTGGGGACCAGATCCCACTTGTTGACGACGAATACGCAGCACTTGGCGGCTTCGTGAACATAGCCGGCGATGCGTTCGTCCTGCTCCGTGATTCCCTCCAGGGCGTCGATGACCACCAGGACCACGTCGGCCCGCTCGATGCTGCGCAGCGCATCAACAACGCTGTACTTTTCGAGCTTTTCCGTGGTCTTTCCTTTCCGGCGGATGCCGGCGGTGTCGATCAGCAGATACCTTTTCCTGTTGCACGTGAAGATCGTGTCTACGGAATCGCGGGTGGTTCCGGCGGTCGGATTGGCAACCATCCTCTCAAAGCCCAGCAGGCGGTTCACCAGTGAGGATTTTCCCACATTGGGGCGACCGACAACCGCAACCCTGGTAATCTCTTCCGTCTCTTCCTGACCGGTATCAGCCGGGAGGAGCTCCATCAGTTTTTCAACCAGGTCGTACACACCCCGGTTATGTTCGGCCGAGATGGTAAAAAGGTTCTCGATCCCGAGGGAATAGAATTCTGCCGATTCGTTTTCCAGCTTATCGCCATCGACCTTGTTGACAACGTAGAGGACCGGCTTCTCGACCCGGCGCAGCATCTCCGCCACCTCGGTGTCCGCCGGTGTCAGGCCGCTGCGGGCATCCATCATGAAGACGATGACGTCAGCCTCTTCCATGGCCAGGGCAGACTGCTCCCGCATCTGCTGGAGGAGGCGATCCTCGGTTACGGGCTCGAAACCACCGGTGTCAATGAGGATGAACGGTTTGTCGAACCTGCTGATCTGGGCGTAGTTGCGGTCGCGGGTAACGCCCGGCGTGTCATCGACGATTGCGCGCCGGTGACCCAGCAGACGGTTGAAAAGGGTTGATTTGCCCACATTCGGGCGGCCAACGAGGGCAACGAGAGGTTTCATGTTTTTCCCTGGAAATCAAAACGTGCTGAGCCTGCATGGAGTAATGCCGTTCGCCCAGATCAGGCGTTGCATATCCTACTCCACCGGTATCGTTCATATCAAGACAATCATACCCGAGCCTCTCGCAAAAATCCTGAAAATCCGCAATTCCCGCTCTTGACGGGAGGGGCTTGCAGGATGAGGAGGCAACCGACTTGGCCGGCAAGCATCAGGCAAAAAGCCGTGAAGCCACATGGGTAAGGCTTCACGGCTTTTATGCGCATAACCTGAACCGCTTTTCCGGAATGTTCACGTGAAGGGAGCGTCGCGGGAGCGGCCTCTACTCGTAGCCGAACTCCCTCAGCTTGGAAGTGCGTTCGCTCCAGTTTTCCTCGACCTTGACGAAGAGTTCAAGAAAGACCCTCGTTCCCAGGAGACGCTCGATGTCCCGGCGCGCCTGGCTGCCGATCCTCTTCAGCATCTCGCCCCCTTTACCGATGATGATCCCCTTCTGATTTGCGCGTTCCAGGCAGATGGCGGCGGAAATGGCCACCACTCCGTTTTCCCGCTCGACGAAGCTTTCCACCGTCACCGCCGTGGAATAGGGGATCTCGTCGCGGGTGAGGCGGAAAACCTTCTCGCGGATCATCTCGGCAACAATGAACTTCTCCGGCATGTCGGTCAGGATGTCATCCGGAAAGAGCGGCTCCCCGGGGGGGAGATACGTGGCGATGGTGTCAACCAGTAGATCGACGCCGTCGCCGGTGGCGGCCGAGATCGGTATGATCTCGCGGAACCGGTGCAGCCCGGCCCAGGCGGAGATCTTCTCCAGGAGGAGCCGTTTGTCGCCCAGAAGATCAACCTTGTTGAGAGCCAGGACAACGGGGAGTCTCGTGCCGCTCAGGATCTCGCCGGCAAGGTCCGTATCCGGCGCCGGGAGTGCATCGGCAACCAGGAGAAGGAGGTCCACCCCTTTCAGGGCGGTCATGGCGGCGTCCACCATGCTCCTGTTCAGGCGTGAACGGCCGGAGTGTATCCCCGGAGTGTCCACAAAGACTATCTGGCCTCCGGGGATGTTATGGATTCCCTGGACGCGGTTGCGGGTCGTCTGCGGCTTGTCCGAGGTAATGACGATCTTTTCGCCGATGATGCGGTTGAGCAGCGTGGACTTGCCCACGTTGGGACGACCGATGATGGAGACGTAACCGAACCTGCTGTCGTTGCTTTTCATGGTTTCCATTCAGTTATTACTTCCTGGCCCTGGTATCCTTCAAAGTCACGCTGCGGTTGAACACCAGTGCGCCCGGCGCGGAATCCACCGCATCGGCGCGGAAATAGCCGAGACGCTCGAACTGTACCTGGGTTTCATTCCCGGAATCAGCCAGACTCGCCTCCAGCATGCAGTCCCGGAGAACTTCCACCGACGAAGGATTGAGGAACTGTTTGTAATCGATTCCACCCTTGTCGGGGTTTGCCTCGGTAAACAGATAGTCGAACAGACGCACTTCGGCCCGGACGGCATGGGCGGCCGAAACCCAGTGGATCGTCCCCTTGATCTTTCTGCCGTCCGCGGCCGTCCCCCCGCGGGAAGCCGGGTCGTACTGGCAGTGAACCTCGGTTACGGCGCCGTTCTCGTCCGTGACCACGCCGGTGCAGCGCACGATGTAGGCGTAGCGCAGGCGCACCTCGGCGCCCGGTGTCATGCGGAAGAACCCCTTGACCGGTTCCGCCATGAAATCGTCCCGTTCGATGTAGAACTCCCGCGAGAAGGCGACCCTGCGGCTCCCCATCTCCGGTTTCTGCGGATGATTGGCCGCGTCGAACTCCTCCACCTGCCCCTCGGGATAGTTGTCGATCACCACCCTGAGGGGACGCAGGACCGCCATGACCCGCGGCGCATTCTCGTTCAGGTCTTCCCGCAGGCACTCCTCCAGGACCGACATCTCGATCCAGGAGTCTCCCCTTCCCACGCCGATGCGCTCGCAGAAGTTGCGGATCGAGGCCGGCGTGTAGCCGCGGCGGCGCAGTCCCATGAGGGTCGGGAGACGGGGATCGTCCCATCCGTTGACGATGCGTTTGGTTACCAGTTCGTTGAGCTTGCGCTTGCTCATCACCGTGTAGGTCAGGTTGAGGCGCGCGAATTCGTACTGGCGGGGCCGGGCCGGAACCGGCAGGTTATCCAGGAACCATTCGTACAGCGGCTTGTGGTCCTCGAACTCCAGGGTGCAGATGGAGTGGGTGATGCCCTCGATGGCGTCCGACTGGCCATGGGCAAAGTCGTACATGGGATAGATCCGCCAGACGTCGCCCACATGGGGATGGGACGCGTGGATGATGCGATAGAGCACCGGATCACGCAGATTGATGTTGGGAGAAGCCATGTCTATCCTGGCCCTGAGAACCCTGCTCCCCTCCGGGAATTCCCCGGCCTTCATGGCGCGGAAGAGGGCCAGGTTCTCCTCCACCGGACGGTCGCGAAAGGGGCTCTCCCTGCCGGGCTCCGTCAGGGTGCCGCGATAAGCGCGGATTTCATCGGCGTTCAGGTCCTCCACATAGGCCTTGCCCTGAAGGATCAGGTATTCGGCCCACTCGTAGAGCTGCTGGAAATAATCGGATGCGTAGTAGAGGTGCTCCCCCCAGTCGAAGCCGAGCCAGCGGACGCTCTCCTTGATGGATTCGATGTACTCCAGTTCTTCTTTGGCGGGATTGGTGTCGTCGAAACGGAGGTGGCAGCGTCCGCCGAAATCACGGGCAAGCCCGAAATTGAGGCAGATGGACTTGGCGTGTCCGATGTGCAGGTAACCATTCGGCTCGGGCGGGAAGCGGGTCACAACGGTTTGGTGCTTTCCGTTCTTGAGATCTTCATCGACGATCGTTCGCAGGAAATTCGACGGGGCTGTGCTTTCTGTTGACATGGGTTCCCTCTGTTGAAGCGCAATTAGAGCAGCTTTCCCAGCAGCGAGTTCTGGAAAACCTGTATGATTCTCACATCCACGAGACTGCCGATCAGGCTGGTCCCGCCCGTGAAATTGACGGTCCGGCCGTTGTCAGCCTTGCCGGACACCTGACCGGGGAGTTTGCCCTCCCCCTCCACCAGCACGGTCTGGATCGTGCCGAGGCATGCCGATGTAACCTCGCGGGTCATGTTCTTCTGCAGATTCTGCAGCAGCTCCAGGCGCCGCTGTTTCTCCTCGCGCCCGAGTTCATCGGGGAAATCGGCGGCCTTCGTGCCGGGGCGGGGAGAATAGGCAAAGGAAAACAGGTCGATGTAGCGGACCTCTTCCATCAGCTGGAGGGTTGCGTTGAAATCCTCCTCGGTTTCGCCCGGGAAACCGACGATCATGTCGCCCGTAATGGCTATTCCCGGCCGGGCCGCCTTGAGCGCCCAGATCTTTGCCAGGTAATCCTCCCGGCTGTATCCCCGGTTCATCCGCCTCAGAACGGCATTGCTTCCAGACTGGGCCGGCAGGTGGACGTGTCCGCACAGAGAGGGGATCTCCGCGAAGCAGGCGATGAGGTCGTCGGACATGTCCTTGGGGTGCGAGGTGAAGAAGCGGATGCGCCTGATGCCGTCAACGGCGGCAACCTGCCTGATGAGCTCCGCGAACGTCGGCTCACCCGGGCTCTTCAGGCCGTAGGAATTGACGTTCTGGCCGAGGAGTGAAACCTCCCGCACCCCTTCGGAAGCCAATCCGCGAACCTCGCTTATGATCTCCCCGGCGCCGCGGCTGATTTCGGGGCCGCGCACGTAGGGCACGATGCAGTAGGAACAGTAGTTATCGCACCCCTGCATGACCGTGACGAAACTGCTGGCCCGCGCCGCGCCGCTGATGCCGGGGAAGAGATCGAGACGCCGCTCATTGTCGATGAAAGCGGTCTCGCTGCGACGCTCTCCCCCCTCAGCGGATAGCACCAGGTCGTTGAGCAGATGCAGATTATGGGTGCCGAACACCAGATCGAGACAGGGGAGCCTCCTCAGCAGCGCCTCACCCTCCTGCTGCGCCACGCATCCGCCAACGCCCATGATCAGACGCCTGTTGGCCCGTTTGTGCACCGCTAGGTTCTCGATGCGGCGGTAGACCTTCTCCTCGGCCCCGGCGCGCACGCTGCAGGTATTGAGGAGGATCATGTCGGCATCGGCGGGAGTCCTGACCGGCTGGTAACCGATATCCGCCAGCATAGTTACGATCCGCTCGGAATCGTTGACATTCATCTGGCAGCCGAAAGTTTCTATGTATACGTATTTACTGTTCATGGCGAACGTATATTTATACGCGAACAGAACGCTTCAAGTCAATCGGTAGATAGGGAGCGGGCCTGCCTCATTTCAACTCTGTCCATTTTATTCGTACTTTGCTATCGTAGGGTACGTTCGTCCGTTGGCGAACGGGACGAGGATCAGGGGGATTGACGAAACGGGATGAAAATCGACTGGAACAGCATAGACACCGTGCTGCTGGATATGGATGGAACGCTTCTGGACAGGAACTTCGACGACCATTTCTGGCTGGAGCATGTTCCCGGCCGCTGGGCGAACCTGAACGGCACCTCCCTGGAGTATGCCAAGGAACACCTCTACGCCCTGTTCAGGTCCCAGGAAAACACCCTGAACTGGACCGATCTGGACTACTGGTCGTCACAACTGGAACTGGACATCCCCACGCTCAAGAGGGAGGTAGAGCACCTGATTGCGGTCCATCCCCACGTGACGGATTTTCTCACGTTCCTGAAACAGCATGACAAGAGCGTCTGGCTGGTAACCAACGCCCATTTCAAAACCCTCGACCTGAAGATGAACAAAACGTTTCTTACCCCCTGGTTTACCGGGATTGTCTCAGCCCATCAGGTTGGACTGCCCAAGGAGAACCGCAGGTTCTGGGGCGTGCTTCAGAAGTTCATCCCCTATGATCCCGACCGCACCCTCCTGGGAGAGGACAGCGAGGCCAGTCTCGATACGGCACGGCATTTCGGCATCAGGTATCTGGTGTATGTCAGCCGCTACAGCTCCGTGATTCCACCCCGTCCTTCCGACATCTTCCCCTCGATCAACGACTTCGGTCAACTGATTCCGGGGCATTGCAGTACGGCGGTGGAATAACCACTCCCCGCCCCCCACCTTTTAACCGTAAGGAGGGGGAGAATGTGAAAACTCCCCCTCCTTACAAAGGAGGGGTCAGGTGTGGTTGGGTTTTATCATTCCTACATCTTCCTCAGCTTCATGCCGAATTTCTCCAGGGCGGAAACGCCCTCCTCGATCAGCCGCACCAGCTCTTTGCGGGCGCCTCCGGCAGCTTCCTTTCCCCGGTCCAGCAACTCTTCCGTCTTGTCGCCGACGGTTTCCACCAGTTCGGCCATGGTTTCGCCCAGATCCTCAACAGCCTCATCGGCGCGCATCTTCACCTTTCTGGCGCCGCGGGCGATATCCCGGCGGGTCCTGCGTCCGGACTGGGGCGCAAAGAGCAGGGCAATTCCGGCTCCGATTATTCCGCCTGCCACGAGCAGCAGCGCTGCCGCCGCCAATCTGTTGTCTCTCTCTTCCATGTCTCTCTCCTTTTGGTGTAATTTCAATCCAAATCAAAGCGCTCTCTGCGTTGGCTCGTTGAAGGCTCCTCAACGTACTGTTTGTATGCCTCCGTCGCCTTCTTCCCCGCCACCTTGATATCATCTTTGATTTGAAACCGGAATAAGGCGTTTCCGGCGCCCTGAAATAACGAACATCCACTCCCGACGCCTACGATGAAAACGAACGGGCCAGGTCGTGATCTATCACATAGACGCAAACTTCACGGGCGCTCTGCTTGGTGTAGTGAAACCTGGAGGCGCAGAGGTTGTTGATCAGGAACGTAACATCGTCGCGAATGCGCCTGTCGTAGGTTTTGAACGCCTCGGTGTCGTAATCCTTGATGGCCCGGCGGAAATTCTCATTGTCGATGAACGGTTCCAGCACCTTTTCCTTCAGGTTATGGACGAAACGCTCGTGAAGCGCCTGGTACAGAGCGGTTTCCCTCGGGTCCTTTCCCGCCGCGAGAATCTCCTGGGTCAGGGTTCTGGAGGCGTACTCCTTCTGGGTGTCCCTGCGGAACGCGCCGCGCGCCGCTTCCGCAACGTCCTGTCCGATCAGGCGGTTCTCGATGGAACGTAGAAAATCATCCGTGATTTCGAGCTTTTCTCCAGTGTACGTGCAGAGAGCCACGGAGCCGGTTTCGAAGTTGAGCGCAAACATGTAGTTGAGCAGGTCGCGGGCAATCTGCTCCTCGTTGTAGTAGTAGAGTGATTCCTTGACCTCCTGAAGCACCGAGTAGTTGTAGTTGCTCAGCAGGGCATCGATGAAATTCTCCGGAAGCATCTCCAGCAGGTCCTTGCGCCACTTCGTGAAATAGGTGATGAGACTGTGCATGGAAATCAGCCTGTCCTTCCGCGCGTAGGCGGAATAGAACTCGTTGAAATTCCTGATGGAGTCCCTGCCGGAAAGACCGGTCACCCCCTCGTGCTCCGACTCATCGATGATCCGCCGCCGCCTCTTGGCCGTCAGACGCTTGCGGTCTTCCTCCGTAAGCCAGAGGGGAATGTGGCCGCAGTAGATTTCCATCTTGAGCAGCAGCAGATTCTCGTCGCAGTAGCGCGAGTACTTCGCGGGATCACCGATCCACTCCAGGAGCGCCACGGATTTTCTGTTCATGCGGGTCGCGATGACCATCCTGGCGAAGTTGTGCAGCACCCGCGGCAGGAAACTCTCGTCGATGTGCCGGCCGAAGGTGTTGCGGTAGATGTTGACCTCCGTG
The DNA here is from genome assembly GCA_964601865.1 of uncultured Pelobacter sp. Lineage (GTDB taxonomy): Bacteria > Desulfobacterota > Desulfuromonadia > Geobacterales > Pseudopelobacteraceae > Pseudopelobacter. The sequence goes on from CAZRPI010000010.1 coordinate 36,041, forward strand.
TGCAGGTCCATGACATAGGGGATGTTGATGAATTCGATCCGGTCGGTAAACGACTGGAAGCCCTCGATGGTCTTCTCGTCCTCGGGATTCATGAGCGCGATGAAAAGGGATCTGACGTTCTCCTCCACCTCCTCCACCTTGTGGATCCCCTCGCTGATGATGTTGTGGAGTTCCAGCAGGCGCTCGGCGTTGTGGGACTTCACATCCATCAGGGCGTAGATGCCGTTGTTGGTCCTGGCGAAGGTGGAGTAGAGATACCTGACCGCGTTGCTGTCCCCCAGAAGGATATCGATCTTGCGCTGCAGTTGCTCATTGTAGATGACGTTCTGCTTCATCGGTTTGTCGCCGGGATTGAACACCGTGATCCCCTCCCCCAGGCGGCGGTTGAAGCGGTAGGGGCGCGCGTGGATCATCCCGTAGATGTCCATGGATGCCGGCACGCGCTGGAGCAGCGCGTTGAAGATGGAGCTGCAGATGGTGCAGGGAGTTTCACGGAAGACCCACTCGTACTCCTTTTCGGTGAAGAGCTTCCACTTGAACTCGTCGTTCTTGAACAGGTCGTCCAGAAACGAGCGGCGGTCCCGCTTGGGAATCATCAGCAGGGGGTTGTCGTGGGAGGGACAGGGTACTTCCACGTAGTCACCGCTGTACAGCTGGGCCTTTCTGATCTCCGCCTGGTCGGCCTGGCCCAGTTCGTACTCGTCCAGCAGGCTGGTCAGGCGCTCGACGAAGGTTGACATCTGGGTCTCGTTGATCTTCGCCAGCACGCGCCGGTCGAGCCTCCAGACGACTTCGTAGCGCGTGCCGGCCTCGCTGTTGGCGTACTCCTCGAACTTGAGCAGCAGGGTATTCAGGAACGTGCTCTTGCCCGAACCATGGGGCCCCTCGAAGATGTAGATCTTGTTCTGGCTCGCCCCCCCCTTCATGGCGTCCACGTGGTTTATCAGCCGGTTGGCGAACAGCCGGTCGGCGAAGAAGGGGCGGTCGGTATCGTTGATGAACAGGTTGCCGCAGTCGTACTGGACGTAGTTGATCGATTCTGGATCGTCGGGATACTCGTCGATCCCCTTGCCGATGTAGCTGTGAATCATGTCGTGGAAGGTCTGAAAGACGTTGCGCACCACCGACTCCGGACGCTGGGTCAGTACTTTCAGATACTCGTGAAAGGGGATGATCTGGTTCTGCTCCCTTTCGCTGATGTTGCGGTTGAGACGCTGTATTGCTTTTTCCAGGTCCGACATGGCGTCACCAGTTACATGATTTTTTTGGAAAGCACTTTGCCGTTCATCGAGTAGAGCACCCTCTGCCAGGTTATGTCAACTTCCGGCGCGGTTTCCCTCATCCCGTACGAGGGCGTTCCGTCAACTCTGGCCTCGCTCGTTTCGAGATGGACCGGGCCGCCCCACAGATACTCGATCCCCATGAGGGTGTTGGCGAGGTACTCGCGAATCAGCTGTTTCCCCTCGAAGAGATGGTTCAGGTAGAGAGAGTCGTCCCCGCCCCTGTTCCGCTCCACGGTGATAACCGGAGGATGGTAGAGCGAATCGAGCAGCATGTGCAGGTATTCTTCAGCGTTGCGGCTTTTGACGTAGTACTGCCAGACCATGCGCTGCTGGTCGAGACGCTTTCCGGCCACGAAAAGCCGGTACCGGTCGAGGAAGTCCTGATCCAGGTAGGTTTTAAGGAAGAGGTAGTCGCACAGGTTTTCACGCACGCTGAAGATGAGCTCCTTCCCGTCCGCCGTTTTCGCGTCAAAGCGTTTGCGTACGCCGGAGTCGGTGAGCCGCTGAAAGTCGAAGGTGTTGCGCCCCTTGTCCCCCAGTTCCTCGATCTGGGTGAAGAGCCGCATTCCCAGGGCATAGGGATTGGTACCGATCCGAGGCAGGGAGGTCACTCCGGCGTGAACCCGCGCGAAGTCCACCTCGTGCCCCCGGATACGGTCGTCGCGCAGAAAGAGTTCTTCGTGCCAGTAGCTGGCCCATCCCTCGTTCATGATCTTCGTCCGTATCTGGGGCTGGAAGAAGACGGAGGTCTTGCGGACGATCTCCAGAATCGATCTCATCCACACATTCTCATCCCGGGCCAGGAATTCCGAATTGTCCAGAAGGAAACGGAGCAGGTCGCGCCGTTCCGGTGCGCGGGTCGCGTCGGCGCGGATGAAATGAGCCTCCAGCTCCGGAAAGCGCAGTTCCGCCTCCTTGAAGAATGCCTTCTCACCCAGTTCGCCGTGGTTCCTGACGCAGTCGTTGTACCGGTTGATCTCTTTGATGTATTCGGTGACCGAAACCTTTTTCTCGCTCTGGAGGAACTGATCGAAGTAGTAGTTCAGCCTGTTGGAACACCTCGACTCGTCCCGGGAAAACAGTTCCCTCAAGCCGCCGTGATAGTCCACCAGGTTGTCGATGCCGCGGGCGAATTCGATCACGTAATCGACCCATCGCCCCTTTTCCGCCCGCAGCTTGGCGATCACCCGTTTGTCTGACAGGGCCTGGCCGGCGAAGTCGTAATCCCAGGTATGGCGGAAGAAGAGGTTGTTCTGGAAAAAATCGATGTGCGCGATGACGTGATAAAAGATCATCACGTTCAGCCAGTCCGGGTTGTTGTCGTTGTAGAACGAAATGGGCGGCCGGGTGTTGATGACCGTCTCGTAGGGGTTGTGGGGGTAGAGCTCGTACTTCCCCTTCTCCCGCAATACCTCGACGTCATGGACCCAGTAGTCGTACAGGGTGGGGATCATCACCTTGGGGGAGAGTTCCAGCAGGTCGCGGTTGGTAACCACGTACTCAAGGCTTTCGTCGGTGAATCTGAGCCCGGCCCTGCGCGCCCGCTCCTTGCACCCTTCCATGATGCGCTTGGTATGCTGGTTGACGAGTTCCATAAAAAGTTCTCTATCCCACTGATGGAATCTGAATCCCTGCCGTCTGGAGGACGTAGCGAGCGTAATGCCGGGGTCCAACGCCGCCGAGGGAACCCATGCCGCGCATGACGAGTGAACTTCGTCGAAGCGCCAGAAATTGCCAGAAACGCCAGGACAGAGGCATTCAAAGCGAGTGTAGTCCGGAAGACGACAGGGCTTCAGGTAATTGGAATGCTGGCCGTCAGGAGATCAGCTTCCTGATCCCTTCGATCAGACGCGGCTCCTCCGCGTCTTCGGGGATGACATCCATCCTGATGAGCTCCGGTTTGCTCGCCAGCAGACCCGAATCGTTCAGAAAACGGGCCACCGTCGTTTTTGAGCCATCGTCTCCGGCATGGGTCGCGATGGTCACCCCCACCCGGTTCGCGTACCCCAGCATGCGTCGGATCTCGGCAACCGCCTTCGAGGTGCCGTCGTCCCAGTCGTCGCCGTCCGTACCGTGGAAAACGTAGATGTTGTAATCACTGGCAAGGTTCTCCCTTTCAACGATCTCGTTCACGAGCCTGAAGGCGCTGGCAACCTGGGTTCCGCCCGCCACCCGGGAGTTGTAGTAGGTGTAGAAGTCCGGAACCTCCCTGGCCTCGGAGTCGTGCAGGATGAAGCGGGTCTCGGCCTGCCCCCCGTACTGGTAGAGGAGCCAGCTGTAGATCAGCACGTGCTGGGAGACCACCACGTCGGTAGCCTTCCCTGCCATGGAGCCGGAATAGTCGCGCAGAAAGAAGAGCATGGCCTGGGATTCGTAATCCCTCTCCCGTGACAGGACCCGATAGATCCGGTCGTGGGGGGAGATGAGCAGACGGCTCGGATCGATGTCGGACACATCGGGGATGTTGCCCAGGGCGATGTTGGTCTCCACGATCTTGCGCAGGGTCGCCTTCTTGTCCGCGAACTGCCCGAATCCTCGGTTCCTGTCGGTCAGATCGTAGGTATAGCGCGTCAGTGACCGCTTTTTTCCTTTGTCCTTCAAGTTGGGTAGCTGAAATTTCTCCGAGAGGGTCTTGCCCAGATCGTAGGCCGACGATTCCAGTTCGTGACCTTCTCCTCCCCCCTCACCCGGACCGGCGCCGGCAGCCTGTTCACCTTCACCGCGCACCGGCTGCTCCCCGATGACCTCCCCCTCGTTGCCGGCGCCGCTGCCCCCCATCCCCCCCTCGCCGGAGGGGCGGACCGTCGGGTCGTGGATCAGCTTTTCCTCCACGGTGGCAGGCACGACCACCACCTTCCCCTTGTCGCCCTTGCCCGGTTTTATCAGTTTTCCCACGCGGATCTTGCGGGGGAAACCGTCCTGCTCCCGCTGTCGGTCACGCTCCAGCAGCTCATCCAGGGATCTGTGGAGAAACGACGCGTTGACCTGGTATGAGGCCGGCGACGGGAACAGCGCGAAGTCGCCGT
>CAZRPI010000010.1:40449-46175 GCA_964601865.1 uncultured Pelobacter sp.
TTTTCAAGGGGAATGCTCCCCCAACCCGTCCTGCCCCGGGAGGGAATGTCGTGCCCTCGTGATACGGTGGCCAGCTCGGCCCGGAGCCGCGCCTCGCGCTCGGGTGATATGCTCGTTTCGATCAGCTTTTCAAGCCGTTGTGTGAGTTCGTCGCGCATAGTGATCAGGAAAGACCCGCAAACACCGGGTCTCAGTTCTCGTCCTCCTGGGTGCAGAAATACTCGATGGTCTTCTGCGCGCAGGTCCGGCAGTACCCCAGCTTGTTCAGCATGGTGGTGATCATCCGGTCGTACAGTTTCTGGTTCTCCTCGTTGGTCCGGTTGGCCAGCGCCCCGATCAGGCTTCCGGCGCCGGCGATGTCCGACTTCAGACGCACGTCGGTAACCGCCTTGACCAGCTCCAGGTTGTCCATGAAATCGTAGTTGGGGTCCACCGAGATCTTCTGGCCGTAGATCTTGCGGATGGAGGTGCGGAAGGAGTCGCGCTGCTCCTCGGTCTTCAGGCCGATGCGCTCCTCAGCGCTCTTCACGTAGCGCTCGTCGATCTTCAGCGCCCGCAGTTCACCGGTCTGGGGATCCTTGTACTTCCACATCCGGTCCGGTCCCAGGTTCTCCGCGTCGATGCCGATGATCATGTTGACGTAGTTCATGACGTCCTTGCGGATGGCCTGGGGTTCGTCCATGTAGGCGTTGAACATCTCGGTCATGATCCGCTCGCGGTACAGCCCCTTGGCGACCTTGAGGTCCTCCAGGTACTTGGCCCGGTCATTGGTGTCCACCACGTAGTCCAGCACCACCCGCTCCAGGGTCCTGAACACGTCGTAGGCGAACATGCAGCACCCCTCGTTGGTCTCGGAGCTCTCCACCAGGAGCTGGAGGGCGCGGCCGAGGCTGCGGTGTCCCAGGCCCTTCTGGCCGAAGCGCTTGGTGATGTCCGGGTCCTGTCCCAGGGTGTCGATCACCTCGGCCAGGGCCTTGATGCTCTTCTCCCCCGCCACTTCTCCGGCCGCCAGCTTCATGGTTTCCACCGGGGTCAGCTTCTCGGTCCTGGGGAGACGGGTCAGCACCACGGCCACGGAGGCGGCGGAATTCAGGTTCGGGTCCTGGTGCAGCTCCTGCCTGGCGAGGGTGGTCTTGCGCTCGCCGCCGATGGCGTAGGAAGTCAGTCCCTTCTGCAGGAGGTAGTTCGTGTTGTGCGAGACGTAGCAGATCCGGCAACGGTCCACGATCGGCGCCTCCTCCTTTTCCGCCAGGAAGCGGTTGAATTCGGAGTTGTTGCTGGTTGCGATGATCAGGGTGTCGATGGGCCATTTGTAGCCATCGATCTCGATGGCCCGGTTCTGGATCACCCCCAGGTACACCTGCACCAAGTCCTTCTTGTTCTTGAAGATTTCGTCGGAAAAATGAATCCCCCCTCCCGCGACCCGCGCCAGCGCGCCGCGGCGGAGGTCGAAACGGTAGGGGTTGTTCGTGTCGGAAATATGCAGCAGGCGCTGGATGGACTCCTCGCCCAGCAGGTCAACCGACGAGGAGGTGATCTTGTCCTTGGCCGGGTACTTGCCGGTAACGGTGCCGAGAGTCTCGCTCATGGGCACCGGCAGGACCTCCACGAACTCCAGCATCCTGTTCAGATCACCGTCGCAGTGGGACCTGATGTCGTCCCAGATGTAGCCGCTGCAGGCGCCCAGGGGGCGGTAGTTTTCATGGACGCGCCCGAGGACTTCGTCGCTTAGTCCGCACTGTTCCGTCAGAAAACGGTGGTTTTCACCGGCCGTTTCGAACAGGTTCATGGCCAGGATCATCGGGTCCTCGCAGGTCTGGGAATCGATGACGGAGATCCTGCCGTAGTGACCCAGGCGGTCGAGGTTTCTGAAGCGGAAGGTATACCGCCGGTTCCGGGGTTCGGACAGGAACTCCCGGTACCTGGAGCAGAGGAATTCGACGAAAAAGGTCTTGCCGTTGCCCGGTTCCCCCACCAGAACGAAGGCCATCTCCTTGCTCGATCCCCCTTCAGCTGCGTCCTTGACGTAGGAGACAAAGCTGTTGATCTCGTCGTACATGCCGATCGTGTGTTTCTTGCCGCTGCGGAACAGCCTGAAGTCATAGGTGGTCCTTCCGTTGACCACCACCTTTTCGAATCCAGCGCCCAGAATCATCCTGGCGACGGACTGGAAGGAGTTTTCAAACACCCGCTCGTTATTTTTTACGGATTCAACGTGCTGGATCAGATTCATATGTGCAGCCATGGATAGTTTCCTCCATCGGTTACGGAAAGATGTTTCGGATATTAATGGTTCAAGTATGACGCGCAAAGGCGATTTTTCAAGCCTGCTCATGAAATTTCCGTTGCTCATTATGAAACCTTCAGCTCTTTTTGCTTCCCCCTTCCGTGCGCGGAAACGAATGCCCTTGTCATCGGGCCATTTTCAGGGTACATTATTCCCCCGCGTGCGGCGACCCTAGGCCGCTGGAAAGATAATAACGATTTATGCGTATTCTGAGTCTCGACACTTCCACATCCCTTGCCAGCGTGGCGCTGGTTTCCGATGAAAAGATCCTGTCCCAATTGACTTTCATGGCGGACCGTTGTCTCTCCGCCAGGCTGCTTCCGGAAATCCTCCATCTGCTGCAACTTGCGGGCGTCGCCGTCAATGATATCGATCTGTTCGCCTGCGCCATTGGCCCCGGTTCGTTCACCGGCGTCCGCGCCGGGGTGGCCACCGTGCAGGGGCTCGCCCTGGCCGCGGCCAAACCCTGTGTCGGCTTTTCTTCCCTGTCCCTTCTGGCGATGAACTTCCCCCAGGTCTCAACGCCCGTCTGTCCGATGCTGGACGCGCGCAAAAACGAGGTGTACGCCGCGCTGTTCGACTGTTCAACCAGTATTCCCACGCCGCTAGCGGGCGACTGCGTCATGCCCGCCGGACAGTTTCTCGACCTGATCCTGCCGAAGTTCGATACGCCCGTCATATTCTGCGGCGATGGCGCGGTGCGCTACCGGGATGTGATCGAAAACCGACTCGGAGACCGGGCGCGGTTTGCCCAATTTCCCGGGAACGCCGCAAACGCGGTGAACGGCGCGATTCTGGCCCGGAATATCTTCGATTCCGACCAATCGGTCGAGCCCGATCACCTGCTGCCGGTCTACATCCGCTCCACGGACAGCGAATACGCCAAGCTAGATCAGCAGAAATCACGCGTCAGACCGTGATGAACAAAGCAAAAAACTGAATAGTGACACCGGAATGTCACCGTGACCGGAAGAGCCGGGGCCCGTCCGCCGCAGTGCCGTGGCGAGTTGCCCACTATGTCGGTCCTCCGCCGGTCTGCCGGTTGTCTCCTGAAACGCAAAGGCAGAGGCCTTCCGGTCCAACGGAGACATGGAGGCGTTACGATTCAGCGCAAAACCACCAAATGCATGGAAATACCGAAATAGAGATTCATCCAAGGAGAACGTTATGAACATTCATGAGTACCAGGCCAAGGAGATTCTGGCCGGCTACGGCATTCCGGTCCCACGGGGCCGGATGGCCCTGAAGCCGGATCAGGCGGAACGCGCCGCCAGGGAGATGGGTGGAAGGTGTGTCGTCAAGGCCCAGATCTACGCCGGCGGCCGCGGTAAGGCCGGTGGGGTCAGGCTGGCCGGGAGCCCGGAAGAGGCCCGTGACATTGCAAAGGATCTTTTCGGCAAGACGCTGGTCACGCGCCAGACCGGCAGTGATGGCCTCAAAGTAGGCAGGATCCTGGTTGAAGAGACCATCGAGGTCGCCCGGGAGCTGTACCTCTCCATTACCCTGAACCGGGAGGCGTCCCGCTACTCCATAATCGCGTCCGCCGAGGGGGGAATGGACATCGAGGAAGTAGCCGCCACCTCGCCCGAGAAGATCCGCATCCTGACCATCGATCCCTTCACCGGGCTCCTTCCCTTCCAGGCGCGCGGCGTCGCCCTGGCCCTCGGCCTGGAGGGAACGCTCTGCGAGGACTGCGTCAGGCTCATGCTGAACCTGTACCGCTGCTGCCAGGAGAAGGACTGTTCCCTGATCGAGATCAATCCGCTGGTCGTGACCAAGTCCGGCTGGCTGCTGGCCATGGACGCCAAGGTCAACTTCGACGACAACGCCGTTTTCCGGCATCGCGACTACAACGCCCTGGTTGACGCCTCCCAGCTGAACCCGCTGGAAATCAGGGCGGCCAAATACGACCTCTCGTACATCAAGCTTTCCGGCAACATCGGCTGCATGGTCAACGGCGCCGGGCTGGCCATGGCCACCATGGACGCCCTGAAGGAAGCGGGCGGAGACCCGGCCAACTTCCTGGACGTCGGGGGGGGCGCCAGCCGCGACAAGGTGGCCGAGGCATTCCGGATCATCATGGCCGACAGCGACGCGCAGGCCGTATTCGTGAACATTTTCGGCGGCATCATGCGCTGCGACGTCATCGCCGAGGGGATCATCGAGGCTGCCTCCGCGGTTAACTGCGTTATGCCGATCGTCGTACGCATGGACGGGAACAAGGTGGAGGAAGGGAAACAGCTCCTGGCCGAATCGGGCCTGAACGTCCAGATCGGCGAGAGCATGGGAGACGGCGCCCGTAAAATTGTCGCCATGTTGAAGCAGGAGGTGAAATCCGCATGTCAATCCTGATTAATAAAGACACCAAGATCATCGTCCAGGGAATTACCGGCCGGAGCGGCCTTTTCCACGCCCAGCACTGCCGCGAATACGGGAGTTCGGTGGTGGCGGGTGTGACTCCCGGCAAGGGAGGCACGGAAATCGACGGGTTCCCGGTCTACGATACGGTCGAGGAGGCTGTCCGCTACACCAAAGCAACGGTTTCCATGATCTTCGTTCCCCCTCCAGGAGCCGCCAACGCCATACTCGAGGCGTGCGCGGCTGAGCTGGAGCTGACGGCCTGCATCACCGAGGGGATACCGGTCCGCGACATGGTCCTGGCCCGCGCCGTACAGGCGGGGAGCAAAACCAGGCTGGTCGGCCCCAACTGTCCCGGCGTCATCACCCCGGGTGAGTGCAAGCTGGGCATCATGCCGGGCCACATCCACGCGTCGGGGAGAATCGGCGTCGTTTCCCGCAGCGGCACGCTCACCTATGAGGTGGTCAAGCAGCTCACCGACATGGGGCTGGGACAGTCCACCTGCGTCGGCATCGGCGGCGACGCCATCATCGGCATGAAGTTCATCGACGTCCTAACCCTCTTCAACGAAGACCCGGACACCGACGCGGTCTTCATGATCGGCGAGATCGGCGGTTCGGCCGAGGAAGAGGCCGCCTGCTGGATCAGGGACAACATGAAGAAGCCGGTCGCCGCCTTCGTGGCCGGTGTCACCGCCCCTCCGGGAAAACGGATGGGCCACGCCGGCGCCATCATCTCCGGCGGTAAGGGGCGCGCTGCCGACAAGATCCGCGTCCTGCAGGAGTGCGGCGTAAGGGTCGCCACCAGCCCGACCCGCATGGGCGAGGCTATGCTGGAGGCCATGAAGGGAGCCTGAAAGGTTGCGCCATAGCGACGATTGACCCGTAGGAGCAGTTGAACCGGCGGTTGCGAAACCGTGGGTGAAGTTGAAAACAGCCCCGTTTCCCTTCAGGGAGGCGGGGCTGTTCGATATCTGATCAAGTCTTCTAACGGACCTATTGGTTGAACAATGGCCGAAAATCTTCAACCACGACAGCACTATTACCACGGCATGAAGAAACACCTCGAAACCTGAGTCTC
>CAZRPI010000011.1:0-27602 GCA_964601865.1 uncultured Pelobacter sp.
CAAACCTGCTCTTTAAACCCGAATTCCTCGGGCTGGCGCAGTATTTCAAATAACCCAAACATAGCTGTCATGCTGATTCGGATGGTTTACCCCCATGAATCGGCAAAAAACATACAAAGGAGAACATGATGAAAGCAGCAAGATGGTATGCAAAAAAAGACATCCGTGTAGAAGACGTAGCCGTACCGGCTGCGCCAAAAGCGGGTGAAGTTCAGATTGAAGTTGCATGGTGCGGTATCTGCGGTTCCGACCTTCACGAATACATCGCCGGCCCTATCTTCATTCCGGTCGAGCCCCATCCGCTGACCGGTGTCAAAGCGCCTCTCACTCTCGGCCATGAATTCTCCGGCAAAGTTGTGGCAGTCGGCGCCGGCGTGAACAATGTCAAGGTTGGCGACCTGGTAGCCCCGGACGCCTGCCAGCACTGCGGCGAATGTCTCCCCTGCCGCATGGGTAAATACAATGTCTGCGAAAAACTGGCCTTCACCGGTTTGATGAGTGACGGCGCATTCGCCAAATACGTCAACGTACCCGCGCAGCTCTGCTACGTTCTGCCGCCGAACTTCGACCTCCAGGCCGCTTCCCTGATCGAACCGCTTGCCACCGGTTTCAAAGCCGTCCGTCTGGCCGGATCAATAATGGGTGCAACAGTTGTAATCTTCGGCGGCGGCACCATCGGTCTTGGTACCCTGATGTGCGCCAAGGCTGCCGGCGCAGCCACCGCTATCGTCGTTGAAATGGCCGACGCCCGCAAGAAACTGGCCAAGGAATGCGGCGCCGACATCATCCTCGATCCGAAGGAATGTGATGTGATCGCGGAAATCAAGAAACTGAGCCCCGAAGGCACCGGCGCCGATGTCGCTTTCGAATGTATCGGCAACAAGTTCACCGGTCCCCAGGCCATCGAAGCAGTGCACAACTGCGGCAAAGCCGTCATCGTCGGTATCTTCGAAGAGCCCAGCTCCTTCAACTTCTTCAGCCTCAGCGCCACCGACAAAGTCGTCATCGGCACCCTGGCATACACCATCGATGACTTCGGCGGCGTCGCCAAACTGCTGGCAAGCGGCCAGCTGAAAGCCGAACCTCTCATCACCGGCAGGATCAAACTCGACGAGATCGTTGACAAAGGCTTTGAAGAACTGATCGCCAACAAGGCCAAACACATCAAGATTATCGTCGAACCGACATAATCAAAATATCCGCTGTAAACCCGGGGTACCAGGCGCAAGCCCGGTACCCCGAAAAATTGTTGGCCCTGCACTTTTTCAGGACCGGATCAAAAAGAGAGTAGGAGGTTTGAAGTGTCAAAAAAACCTGTTTTTACCAATATTCTTCAGATAGGTACGGTGGTGAAGGACTGCGACGCCACGGTTCGCAAATTCGCCGATGACTATGGTATCGGACCATGGAATATCTATGAATTCAACCCGGACACCGTCAGCGACATGATAATCGAGGGCAAACCGGTAAACTATGCCATGCGCCTTGCCCTGTGCAATATCGGCAACGTTCAGTGGGAAATAATCCAGCCGAAGGATGACATCAGCCTGTACGCACGCTTCCTGAAAGAGCACGGAGAAGGGCTCCATCACGTGGCGTTCGACACGGAAAACTATGAAGAAACCGTGGAATTCTATAAGAAAAAAGGCAAACCGGTCTTTCAGGGCGGCACCTGGAAGGGACTGACATACACCTATCTGGATTCCCTGAACGATCTGGGTATAGTTGCCGAAATATACAAGCTGGACCCGGATTTCAAGTGGCCCGAACCGGAAGCGGTCTATCCCGAACCTGAAAAATAGCCGGCGATCATTTCGGCCAGAAGAGGAGAAATAACAATGGCATTGAAGGCAGCATTCATGTTTGTAGCTCCCGAGGCGGATCCCCACAAACATCAATCGAAAATAATGACACCGGAAGTCGAATTGACTACCATTGGCGTCAATAACTATAAGGATGCGGTAGACGCAGCCAAGGCGCTGGTAAAGGATGGGATCGTGGCGATCGAGCTCTGCGCGGGTTTCGGCGCCGAAGGTGTTGCCATGGTGAAAAAGGCCGTGGCGGGCAAGGCAGCGATTGGAGTGGTTCGTTTTGACAATCATCCCGGACTTGAAGGCAAGAGCGGAGACGAGCTGTTTCTGTAGCAATCCGACTGACTGCAATTCCATCTGATCCCACCCGCAGGTTTCTTTTCAGATGTTCTTTCGTATAATCAGCTTCACCAGAGGCCGGGAGAGCGGACAGCCGTTCTCCCGGTCAACCATGTAAACTACTGCTAATCTTACTAAAAAACCATGCGAACCCAGAGGAAAAATGATATAGTATGTGGTGATATCCAGGCAGTGCCAGGGAGGAAATAATGGCTTTGTGGGAAAAGGGCATGAATCGGCACGTTGACAAGGTATTGTGCACTGTAGATTCCAAAAATGGGGCTATCACGAGCAGCATTCCGCCGTCGCACATCGATGGATCATGGGAACGTTGCCTTACCAAATATAACCTCGATCCCTCCTCAAAGAACAAACCCCGCATCCTGACCAAAAACGCCCTCCGTGAATATCAGGAACCGCTGGAGGAATTCCTTCTCATCGCCAAGTCCGGGATGAAGAATTTTTACGAGAAGATCTCTCCGGCCGGTTATGTCATCCTCCTGGGCGACTCGAACGGAGTAACCATCGACTACATGGGCGATCCCAGGTACGAGCAGGAACATCGGGACGCGGGACTCTATCTGGGGTCGGTCTGGGCCGAAGCCATCGAGGGGACCTGCGGCATGGGAACCTGCATCGAAGAGCGAAGGGCCATCACCATTCACCGCGACGAGCACTTCCGCGCCCGGCACATCGGCCTCAGCTGCTCCACTACCCCCCTCTTTCTCCCGGATGGGGAACTGCTGGGCACCCTGGACATATCCCTCCTCCGTCCGCCTGAAAACAAGAACTCGCAGTTGCTGGCGCTGCAGCTTGTCGACTATTATGCCCGGTTGATCGAGAACGCGTATTTCCTCCGTCTGTACAAGAACAGCTGGATCATCCGCTTCAACTACATGCAGGCCTTTGTGGAAGTGATCACCGAAAACATCCTGGCCATCAACGCCGAGGGTCGGGTGATTGCCGCCAACGAACGGGCCAAACAGGGTCTGGGAACGGAAGTCATCAACAAGCACGTGAGCGATGTCTTCGACATGAGTTTTGACGATCTCATGAACCACGCGCTTCACAAGACAACGACGATTCTCCCGGTGCGCTCCATAGAGGCCGGTTACCTCTACTATGCCACATTCCGCGCCCCGGAAATAAACACAGTCCGCCTGGCAGCGAAAAAAGAGACGATTGCCAAACCGTCGCAGACGAAACCGGGGGCCTCATCCCCACTTACCCTCGAATACCTGGCCGGCAGCGATCCCCGGATGATACAGAACGTCAGCTGCGCCAAGCGGGTCATGAACAAGGACATCTCCCTGATCCTCATCGGTGAAACCGGCACCGGCAAGGAGGTCTTTGCCCGGGCCGTTCACCAGGCAAGCGATCGCGCCGCCAGGCCCTTTGTGGCGCTGAACTGCGCCTCCATACCGGAATCGCTCATTGAAAGCGAGCTGTTCGGCTACAAGCAAGGTGCCTTCACCGGCGCCCACAGCAAGGGTATGCGCGGAAAGATCCTTCAGTCTGATGGCGGCACGCTCTTTCTGGATGAAATCGGGGACATGCCGCTCAATCTGCAGACCCGGCTGTTACGGGTTCTGGCGGAAAAGGAAATACAGCCCCTCGGCAGTGAATCGGTCATAAAAGTCGATCTGAATATCATCTGCGCCACCCTGAGAAATCTGGAGGAACTGGTCCGTGACAAACAGTTCCGCGAGGACCTCTACTATCGCCTGAACGGCGTTACCATAAAACTTCCGTCGGTCAGGGAGCGGAGGGACAAGGCGCTGCTCATCAAGAACGTCCTTGCCGTGGAAACGGGACATGACGACGGCATAAGTCTCGGTCCCGAGGCTCTCGATGTCCTGATGAAATTCCCGTGGCCGGGAAATATCAGGCAGTTACGCAATGTTCTTCGCTTCGCCATCGCCATAAACGAGGGCGGGGTCATAGGGGTGGACGACCTCCCCCCTGAACTGCTCACCGAGGCGATCCATTCGGAAGAAGACCGGTTCCCCGGCGATCACGACGAGTGCATCGCGCACGAGACGGTTCAGGGCGACGCGGAACTGACATTCCAGGACAGCGACGAACGTGACGAGCTCCAGCAGATCCTGAAGAAAAACAAGTGGAATATTACCGATGCCTCCCGTGAGTTGGGCATCAGCCGTTCCACGCTCTACAGAAAGATGGACAAATACCGCCTTATCCCTCCCAACGAAATGTAGTTTATCCGGTGAATCGACCCATCGGGACGCTGGTCTCCATGGGTCGATGACGGGCCACTGCCGCCGGACGTCGTCCATCCTCTACCGGCATTTCTCCTTCTTCGCCTTCTTCACGAAAACCTCAGTGCCAGATGCAACGAAGATCCGTTCCTCCGCCGCCTTCAGCATGACCCGGTCGATATCCACGGTCAGCGGCCCATCCATTTCCAGCCAGACGCTCGGCCTGTTGCCGGGACCGAACTCGACACTTCTCTCCCCATCAAAAGCGAGAGTCCCTCTGGAGGTCTCAACAGCGTATTTCTCCCCGGGACGGATCACCTTCAGGTCCGCGATTCCGACCGGTTCCATGAGACCGGGAGCGATGGGAACGGACACTGTATACAGGCCCTCGCCCGGCGGCGCCAGAACCAGTTTCAGGCCATAATCGTCAAAACGGCTGACCGGCTGGAGGTACCCGGCGATGGAGGAAAGCCCGATGCACGAGGGCGAAGCAACCGTGACAAAGAGCTCCCTCAGGGACTCCGGCTGCCAGAGGGCCCTGGTCCCTATCCAGCATTCCGACGACACGCACAGGTCGATGAGCGCGATTTCGTGCACGCCGTTATCCAGTTCGACATGCATCACCTTGTTTCTGGTGATGACATCCCCTGCCCTGACTTTCTCCATGGCCAGGAGACCAGCGGCAATTCCGGCAACGGTGGCCTCCCGGATTTCCGGAAAAGCGTTGTTGGTTCCGGTGGAAACGGCTATCAGGGGGGTATCCTTGCAGACCTTGGCCACGACACGATGCGTGCCGTCCCCTCCCAGAACGACAATGACGGAGACACCCATTTTGACCATCTGTTCCACAGCGCAGACGGTGTCCATTTCCGAATACTCGATCGGCATCTCGAGGAAACGGACATTCGGCCAGTTGCGGGTCAACTGCGTCTTACCGTACCCCAGGGTATGGCGGATCCTGGAGGTGATACCGCTGGTATCCGGCATGATAACGGTTTCACGCACTCCGACAGTTCCGAGTGCGGATAGGATCCGGAAAATCATGTTGGTTTTTTCAGCAGTGTGAAAAACCGAAGCCTGGGCGATAAGACGCCTCACGTCGCGTCCGGATGCGGGATTTGACAGGATACCGACGATTGGCCCGTCCCTTTGAATCACTTTGTCTGTCTGCATGATCAACCCTCCGATAACAGAAATTTATCCGACCGCTCCGCTCCCCAGGAAGTCAAGAACAGAGGCCAAAAACTCCTCGGGCGCATCCGAGTGCAGCCAATGGCCAGCGGACGGCACGACTGACAGGCGGGCATGGGGGAAAAGTGCTGTAATCGTTTCCATATCATCCCCGCGGATATAATCGGACTTCTCCCCTTTCAGGAAAAGCGCAGGAACATCGCAGCAGCCATCCCCATCAATGCCTCCGGCGATCTCTCCATAGTTTCGGACTATGCTCCCCAGATTCATTCTCCAGGCAAAGGTTCCATTACCGTTACGAACGAGATTTTTCAGTAGAAACCGGCGCATCGCATCATCGGGGACAAAATCGAGGAGCGCGCCTCCTATCTCCATCCGGTCCGCGAACCTTCCGAGATCAAGAGACAGGAGCCCCTGAAGAATCTCCTGGTGAACGGAGGGGTACAATCTGGGAGCGATATCGGCCACTATAAGCCGGTCAACAAGTTCAGGCCAGAGCAGGGTAAAGCGCATGGCTACCTTGCCTCCCATGGAATGTCCCAGCAGGGAGGCGGAATCGATGGCATGACAGTCCATGAACTCCTTCAGATCCTCCGCCATGAGCCGATAGTCGAACTTTTCACTGTGGGGAGATCTGCCATGGTTGCGGAGATCCAGACAGAACACCCGGAAATAGGCGCCCAGTTTTCTGCCGATTGCCCGCCAGTTGTCCAGTGACCCCAGAAGCCCGTGCATGATGATAAGCGAAGGCCCCTCGCCGTAACTCTCATGGTTAAGACGCATGATCAATCAACGTCCACGTACACCGTCAGCGCAGCCACCGCGACAACGATGCTGTCCCCCGACCCCAGTGCGGGGATCTCAAGCCCCTTCACGGAGAGCCCCCCTGAAACGACTTCCATTTCCCTCGAACCGAAGGGTACCTCTTTCAGTACCTCTTCCACATCGACCTCTTCCGGCTTCGGGCAGCCTATTTTCACCGCAACCCGCATCCGACCGGGATCCTTCAAACCTGCGATTTCGAACAGGCCGCAGAGGCAACTCCTGGAAATCGCGTCCCTGACGGCGCGCCTGGCGGCCTTCGTGACGTCGCATCCATGGAGATCGGTGCCATATCCCAATTCGACGACAAAACGTTTGCTGGACATCAGACTATCATCCTTTCCTCAAAGCCCCGAATAATCGACTTCACGCAAGATGTTCTCAAGCATGCGGCCGGGATCCTTCATGTCCTGGATTTCAAACGAATCATACAGGCAACTCCTGGAAATCGCGTCCCTGACGGCGCGCCTGGCGGCCATTGTAACGTCGCATTCAAGAAAATCGAGATCACTCCCATATCCCAATCCAGCGCCGAGACGGTTGCCGGACATCCTTTTCAATCTCTCCTGTAGGGGCGTTTCGTCCAGAAAATTTTGACCCATTCAAGGCTCCCTCAAAGGTTCCCCACTCGCAGGGCGGCTTCGCTCAGCCCTGATCCCTGCCAGGTTCCGCGCTTCTTCAGTTCATTGACTATCCGATACCACATCTGGTTGTTCTTCAGTCCCCAGGCAGGGGCAAGCAGCAGATCGAGCGGCGCCGAACCGTACAGCCTCTGGATCGCGATATGCGCCGGCAGGCGCTCAAGAAAATCACAGACCGTTCCCACGTATTCTTCGAGCGAAATCAGCGTCAACTGACCGCTTTCATACATTTCGGCCAGCCTGGTTCCCTGAACCACATGCAGCTGGTGGATTTTGATGGAATCGACGGGAAGCCCCGCCATCAGATCGGCTGTTTTCACGAAGGATTCCCGTGTTTCTCCGGGGAAGCCATAAATGAGGTGGGTGCAGATATCGATCCCGTGCCCGGCCACCCTGTCAACGGCCTTCAGGTATTCGGCCAGGGTATGCCCCCGGTTCATCCACTTGAGGATGGCGGGATCCATCGACTGGAGACCCAGCTCTATGCATACGTAATGGGTCCGGGCGATATCCCTGAGCAGAGAAAGGGCCTCATCGTCAAGGGCGTCGGGCCTGGTCCCGACGGAGATGCCGAGGACGTCCGGGCAGGAAAGAGCGCGGCCGTAGATCTCCCGGAGCCGGTCCACATGCGCGTAGGTGTTGGTGAATTTCTGGAAATAGACGATGAACCTGACGCTTTGCAACCTGCGGCGGTGATAGGCCATCCCCTCGACTATCTGCTTTTTCTGGGAGATATCAGACTGCGTCCCGATTGGTGAAAAGGAAGCGTTGTCACAGTAGATGCAGCCTCCGGTTCCCTTGGTCCCGTCGCGATTCGGACAGGTGAAACCGCAATCCACGTTTACCTTGCTGACCCGGCAGCCAAAGCGGCGTCGCAGATAGGTGCCGTATGAATTTATGCGGAGATCCGGATGGATATATTCGTGTGACATCAAGGCTCCGGTTGGAAGTAACGTTCTGCTGCAGGGTCCCATGAGACCGTCACTCGATTACCCCTTCCAGGGGACTGGACGCGGTTGCGTAAAGCTTCCGGGGGATACGTCCGGAAAGATAGGCAAGCCTGCCCGCCCGGACCGCCAGATTCATGGCCTCGGCCATGGCGATGGGATCCTTTGCCCCGGCGATGGCGGTGTTCATCAGCACGCCGTCACATCCGAGTTCCATGGCGATGGCGGCGTCGGAAGCGGTTCCCACCCCGGCGTCCACAATAACCGGCACCTTCACGGTCTCCAGGATGATCCTGATGTTGTAGGGATTCCTGATGCCGAGACCGCTGCCGATGGGCGCGCCGAGAGGCATTACCGCGGCACACCCCATGTCCTCCAGTCTCTTGCAGATTATGGGATCGTCCGAGGTGTAGGGGAGTACGGTGAACCCCTCTTTCACCAGAATGGCGGCAGCCTTCAGCAGCTCTTCGTTGTTGGGGAAAAGGGTCTTCTCATCGCCCAGCACCTCCAGCTTGACGAAATCGGACAGCCCGGCCTCCCTGGCCAGGCGGCAGGTCCTCACCGCTTCGTCGGCGCTGTAGCAGCCGGCGGTGTTGGGGAGCAGGGTATATTTCTTCAGATCGATATGATCGAGTAGCGACTCCTTGTTCCGGTCGGAGATGTTGACCCTGCGCACCGCTACGGTAACAATCTCCGCGCCCGACTTCTCAATGGCCGTTGCCATCTGGCTGAAGCTCTCGTATTTACCCGTACCGACCATCAGTCTGGAGCTGAATTTCCTGCCGGCAATAATCAGATTCTCGTCGTTTCGTAACATCGTCGTTCTCCTTTAGACCGCATTCGCCGTCCGGCCGCTTTCCCCACACTCCCCGGCCTGCTCACGGATGCTGCGCGTGATCTTCATGGCGCAGAAATTGGGGCCGCACATGGAGCAGTAATGGGCCTCTTTTTCCGGCTCCTCGGGCAGGGTCTGGTCGTGGAAGCCCATCGCTTTTTCAGGATCGAGCGCCAGGCTGAACTGGTCTTTCCAGCGGAACTCAAAACGCGCCCTGGAGAGGGCGTTGTCACGCACCTGGGCGCCGGGATGTCCTTTGGCCAGATCGGCGGCGTGGGCAGCGATCTTGAAGGTTACTATGCCGTCCCTCACGTCGTTCTTGTCCGGCAGGCCGAGATGCTCTTTCTGGGTGACGTAGCAGAGCATGGATGTTCCCAGCCACCCGATCATCGCACCGCCGATTGCCGAGGTGATGTGGTCGTAGCCCGGCGCAATATCGGTCACGAGCGGTCCCAGGGTGTAGAAAGGCGCCTCGTGGCAGGTCTCAAGCTGCAGCTCCATGTTCTTCCCGATGAGATGCATCGGCACATGACCCGGCCCCTCAATCATGGTCTGGACATCATGTTTCCAGGCGATCTCGGTAAGCTCGCCCAGGGTCTTCAGCTCCGCGAACTGGGCCTCATCGTTGGCGTCATGCAGGGAACCGGGACGCATGCCGTCCCCGAGTGAGAAGCTGATGTCATAGGCCTTCATTATCTCGCAGATTTCCTCGAACCTGGTGTAGAGGAAGCTCTCGCTGCGATGGGCCAGACACCACTTGGCCATGATGGAGCCACCCCGCGACACAATGCCGGTAAGACGCCTGGCGGTCAGGGGCACGTGCGCCAGCCTTACACCCGCGTGAATCGTGAAATAGTCCACCCCCTGCTCAGCCTGTTCGATCAGGGTGTCGCGGTAGAGGTCCCAGGTAAGCTCCTCCGCCACTCCACCCACCTTTTCCAGAGCCTGGTAAATGGGCACGGTCCCGATGGGAACGGGGCTGTTGCGCAGGAGCCACTCGCGCGTTTCATGGATATTGGCGCCGGTGGAGAGGTCCATCACCGTATCCGCGCCCCAGCGGATCGCCCAGATCATCTTTTCCACCTCGTCCATGACGGAGGAGGCAAGCGCGGAGTTGCCGATATTGGCGTTTATCTTGACGAGAAAATTGCGCCCGATGATCATCGGTTCTGCTTCCGGGTGGTTGATGTTCACCGGTATGATGGCGCGTCCGCGAGCCACTTCGGAGCGGACGAACTCCGGGGTAATGATTTCCGGAATGGCGCCGCCCGGGTTGTGGCCGGGATGCTGGCGGGACAACTGTTCATCCAGAGCATCTCGGCGCTGATTCTCCCGAATGGCAACGAACTCCATTTCCGGAGTAATGATTCCCCGGCGGGCGTAATGCATCTGGGTGACATTTTTCCCGGCAGTTGCGCGACGTGGAACGCAGCTGCCGGGAAAAGCGCCTGCCGTATGACCGCGGTCCGTCTTGCTCGCCTGAAGACGGTCCGAAGCCACTTCGGTATCACTGCGTTCGGAAATCCATCGTTCACGCAGAGATGGCAGGCCGGTGCGGATATCCAGTTGAGCGGTTGCATCGGTATAGGGTCCGGAAGTGTCGTATAGATATACGGCGTTTCTGTTGTCCGAGCAGGGGGGCGCGGCAGGGGAGCTCAGGCCGACTTCACGCATCGGCACCCGGATGTCGGGCCGGGATCCCGTCACATACACCTTTCGAGAACCGGGAAAAGGTTTTGCCCCGGCATTTTCCAGCGCGCCTGCACTCTTTGGACATTTCATGTTTTCTTTCATGCTTGATTTACTCCGCGTTGGTCAAAAGGGACTATTCGTTCCGGCGCCGCATTCCGAACACCGCGGCTTCAGATTCAGTTCCACAGATACCAATTTTTATTGACTGACACAGTTCACGCCACTTCCTCCGCACCAGCCGGTCACCTAGGAAACGGCGCTCTGATTCTTGTAACGGCATATTTCATGTACTATGGACTGAACCGTATCATCCAGCGAGTAGGTGCTGACCCCATGAATATGTGCGTTGAGGCAGATATGAATCGAGTCGATCAGGCTGTCTGCCAGACGCATCCGCATTTCCTGCTTACGGCTCTCGGTACCGATCCCGAGAGGCAGCCTCTTGTTCATGGCTAATGGAGCCTTGGCAACGGTGACCATTTCTTTTCTTTCCTTTTTCAATCGCTCGCAACCTGTTCGCATCTTCCATCACCTGTACCGGTTAGTAGTTCTTATCCTGATAAAGCAAAAAGAGCACCAACAAGCCAAAAACGATGTCCGATCATCGCCACAATGCCGCAACCAGCTGTAAATTAAGGTGATTTACTGAACGGCACGCGGTTATGGAGTGCACGAGATTAATTCATCTTCAAGGTTGCTGCAGAGAGACGGAAAAACCGCTACATCTGTTGCAGCGCCATGTGCGGCAAGTGTTTCAACAATTTTTTTATTTAATTCAAGAGAGTTATAAACATGAGAGGCACGGGACGAAACGAAAACGTATCTTCATCCCGCTTAATTGCCGAACGGACGGCCGGCAGCGGTCTGCCCTGATTTTCCTTAAGCTGGCCAGATTCAGACGGTGATTTAGGACAGGAGATATGATCAGAATGTGGAAAAATGAACCGGAGAGGAAAATATCGGTATGACTATGCCGTCACCTTCTCGGCCAGCCATTCGGGCAGCAGGGCTTCAAATTGCTCCGAGACCTTCGACATCACGTCATTCATCGGGATGGAACTTCCGCACAGTTTTTCCAGTGAAGCGATCGGGCAGGTGGCGATGCCGCAGGGGTTGATACGTGTAAATCCCGTCAGATCATTATTCACGTTCATGGCAAATCCGTGCATGCTAACCCAGTGTCGCACCCCGACGCCGATTGCGGCAAGTTTGCCCACCGGTGTCCAGACCCCGGTTTTTCCGGGAACCCGAAACGCGCTGACACCGAATCCGGCAACGGCGGCAATCAGGACCTCTTCCAGAAACCTCAGGTAGAGCCGCAGATCGCCTCCCCGCTTTTTCAGATCAAGAACGGGATACCCGACCAACTGCCCGGGGCCGTGATAGGTCACATCCCCGCCCCGGCTGATACGAACAGCCTGTATGGATGGGTCCAGGATGTTTTCGTCGCACCCTCCCCGGCCGATGGTGTAAACCGGGTAATGTTCCAGAAGCAGGAGTGTCTCCGGAGACCTGCCCTGCCGCACGGCATCAGCAATCTTTTCCTGCAGCGCAAACGCCTCCGAGTATTCGACTATTCCAAGCTGATCTATTTTCATGGTGCTGTTGGTACCCTGTTCCACCTGAGAGCCAGGCATAAAAAAGCCATCTCCTCCGGGACGGAGGAATGCCCCGAAGGAGATGGCACCGCGCGCAATCAGGCGTGGATCGCTGATTTACGCACGTCCAAAGCAGCTTCCTTCATCGCTTCGGAGAGGGTCGGGTGAGCATGGAACATGGAAGCGATATCGTGGGAGGTGCCGCCGTAGGACATCACGGCCACTCCTTCCGCAATCATGTCCGAAGCTCTGGGGCCAAGGATGTGAATGCCCAGGATCTTGTCGGTCTCGGTGTGGGCAAGGATCTTGACGAAACCGTCGGTTTCATCCATGGCGCGGGCACGGCCGTTGCCTACGAAATTGAACTTGCCTACCCTGTAGGGGACCTGATCTTCTTTCAGGCTCTGTTCGGTCCTGCCGACTGATGCGACCTCGGGCCAGGTGTAGGCGATGCCGGGGAGAGTGTCGTAGTTCACGCTCGCGTTCACGCCGGTGAGACGCTCGGCGAACACTACCGCCTCTTCTTCGGCCTTGTGCGCAAGGAGCGGACCGGGGATAAGGTCGCCGATGGCGTAGATCCCGGGAACGGAAGTTTCGTAGTTTTCATCAACTTCAACCCTGCCCTTGCCATTGACCACGACACCGGCTTCTTCCAAACCGATTCCGGCCGTCACCGGCCTTCTGCCGATTGCCACCAGCATCTTGTCGCACTGGACAACCTCGGTCTTGTCGCCGCACTTCAGTTCAACGTTGGCGCCAGTGGCGGTGAGTTCAACCTTGGTGACGCTGGTGGACATGCGGAAGACGAAGCCCTGTTTTTTCAGCACCTTCATCAGGCCATCGGTAACCTCACTGTCCGTAAGCGGAAGCATTTTCGGCATCATTTCAACGACGGTAACCTTCGCTCCCAGCCGTCTCCAGACCGAACCCAGCTCAAGACCGATATAGCCGGCGCCGATGATCATCAGATGTTCGGGAACGCTGGTGAACTCAAGGGCTTCCTTGGAAGTCACGATGGTTTTGCCGTCGAACGGCAGCGTCGGCACCTGCACCGGAGTACCGCCGGTCGCGAGCAGGATTCTCTTGCCCTTCACAACGCTTGTGGCGCCATTTGCCGTCACCTCTACGGAGTGGGATTCCCCCCCCTGAGGACGCACTATCTTGCCGGTTCCGTTTATCACCTGGACTTTGTTCTTCTTGAACAGATAGGCAATCCCGTCGGTGAGCTTCTTCACCACGTCGTTCTTGCGCGCCAGCATGGTGGCGAGGTCCAGTGTGGGGGGATTTACGACAACGCCATGGCTTTTGAACTTGTCGCGCGCCATGGAGAAATGTTCGCTGGAATCAAGCAGCGCCTTGCTCGGGATGCATCCCTCGTTAAGACAGGCACCACCCATGGTTGGACGCGGTTCAACGACCGCAACTTTCATTCCCAGCTGCGAAGCGCGGATTGCGGCGACATAGCCGCCTGGACCGGCTCCGAGAACAATCAGATCAAAGATTTCTTCGCTCATTCCTCTACCTCATCGTTTCAATGTAGTCTTTATTTTACACCTGGTCTGCTTCTACTATATCAAAGGGAATCCTTCCACTAATTTGCAGCCGGCCATCGGCGCCGCTTCAGGCGCTGGCCTGAACCAGTTCCCTGGCCTGCATATCGGCGTGATATGATGAACGCACCATCGGGCCTGATTCCACATGTGAAAAGCCTATGGAGAGCCCAAAGTCGCGATACCTGTCGAATTCATCGGGCGTTACATAACGCTCCACCGGGAGATGATGCTGACTGGGCCGCATGTACTGTCCCAGGGTCAGCATGTCGCATTCATGGCGGCGCATTTCCAGCATCACTTCACGCACCTCATCCTCCGTTTCCCCCAGTCCCAGCATCAGGCCGGACTTTGTGGGAACACGATCGAAATTTTCCCTGAACGATTTCAACAGATCAAGAGAGGCGCTGTAATCGGCCCGCGGCCTTACCCTGCCATAAAGCCTCGGCACCGTCTCAATGTTATGGTTGAAAACATCCGGAGGATTGGCGCGCAACTGCTCGAAAGCGTCCTTGACGACACCCCTGAAATCCGGAGTCAGAATTTCTATCTTAATGTTGCGGTTCAGAGCCCGGAGCTCCCTGATGCATGCGCCGTAATGACCGGCGCCACCATCAGGAAGATCATCCCTTGTTACCGAGGTAATGACCACGTACGATAGGTTCATTATCTGCACCGCGCGGGCCAGATTCGACGGTTCATCGGAATTCAGGGGAGACGGAGAGCCATGAGCCACGTTGCAGAACGGACAGCGCCTGGTACAGATGTCCCCCATGATCATGAAGGTCGCGGTGCCCTTTCTGAAGCACTCACCCATGTTCGGGCATGAAGCTTCCTCACAGACCGTATGAAGCTTGTTGACACGCAGAAGATTCACGACATTCAAAACTTCAGGAGTGCTGGCGCATCTGGCGCGAAGCCATGCGGGCTTGGGCAGAGGCTTTTGCTCCATGGAAGAACCGTTGTCGGTCGGGACAATTTTTTCAGCGCCACGCATTTTTATATGATTCTGTTCCATATTAGATCTTCAATATTCCTGTACTGAACTGATTTATGCTCTCTATGTGCGGCGGCAGCCGGAAAACCGGCATGACCGCCGCACATGTACAAAACCAGCACTAACCTAGAACTGCGATTTTACCGCTGCCTCGATCTTTGCCGGATTGGGGAGATAGAGGTCTTCCAGCGTATCGGCGAACGGAACGGGAACATGCGGAGCCGTTACCATTTTGATCGGAGCCTTGAGTGATTTGAAGGCTGCCTGGCAGACAACTGCGGAAATATCACCTGCCATGTTGGCGCGAGGGGTGGATTCGTCAACAACCACCAGCCTGCCGGTCTTCTCCACGCTCTTGATGATTGTGGCTTCATCCAGCGGCGAGATGGTGCGCGGATCGATGACTTCGGCTTCAATACCGCCTTTTGCCAGGGCAGCGGCTGCCTGGGTTGCAAAGTGAACCATGCGGCCAAGGGCAACGATGGTTACGTCTTTGCCTTCGCGCACGATGTTGGCTTTGCCGAAGGGAATGGCGTAATTTTCTTCGGGAACTTCACCCTTCATGGCGTACAGAGCCTTGTGCTCCATGAAGATGCACGGATCGTTGTCGCGGATCGCCTGGATCAGGAGTCCCTTGGCGTCAGCCGGAGTAGAAGGAAGCAGAACCTTCATGCCGGGGATATGGGCAAAGATCGAGTAGAGACACTGCGAATGCTGGGCAGCGCCACGGAAACCGCCACCGTAGCAGGTGCGCACGACAACCGGAGTCTCGGCGGTGCCGCCGAACATGTAGCGGAATTTGGCGGCCTGGTTCATCAGCTGGTCAAAGCAGACGCCCAGGAAGTCGGCGAACATCAGTTCCACGACCGGACGCATGCCGCAAGCGGCGGCGCCGACTGCGGTGCCGATGTAGGAGGATTCGGAGATCGGGGTGTCAATGATACGGTCACCGTATTTGGCGTAAAGGCCCTTGGTTACACCAAGAACACCACCCCAGGCGTCCAGGACACCCTTGGTTCCCCGGCCACCGGCAACGTCCAGACCAAGGACGATGACTTTCTCGTCACGAGCAAGCTCTTGGTCCAGAGCCTCGTTGATTGCGTCTTTATAGCTAAGTTTTCTCGACATATATCAGTCCTTTCCCGTCTTAGTACGATACGTAAACGCCGGTCAGAAGATCTTCTGCTGGTGGTTTCGGGGCTGCCTTGGCCTTGACGACGGAGTCTTCGATCAGGGCAAGAACTTCCTTGTCAACGGCGTCGATTTCAGCGGCGGTGACGATGCCGGCCGAGATCATCTTGTCGGCAAGAATCTTGAGGCAGTCTTTGTTCTTACGCAGATCCTGAACTTCGCCCTTGGGACGATAGGTCATGGCGTCGCCCTCGAAATGGCCGTAGTAACGCTGGGTCTTGCACTCGATCAGGGTCGGACCTTCACCGCGGCGGGCGCGGGCAATGGCTTCACCAGCTGCTTCGTAAACGGCGAAGAAATCGTTGCCGTCAACCGTTACGCCGGGCATACCGAAACCGGCGGCGCGATCGGCAATATTGGGGGTCGGAACGTTATAGGAAACACCGGTGGATTCGGCGTAACCGTTGTTCTCGTTAAGGAAGATAACAGGCAGTTTCCAGGCGGATGCCAGGTTCATACTCTCCAGAACGGTACCCTGGTTGGAAGCGCCGTCACCGAAAAAGGCAACACCTACACCACCTTTGCCCTTGAATTTGGCTGCCAGAGCGGCACCGCAGATCAACGGTGGTCCTGCGCCCACGATACCGTTGGCGCCCATCATGCCTTTCGACAGGTCGGCAATGTGCATGGAACCACCCTTGCCACCGCATACGCCGGTCTTCTTGCCGTAGATCTCAGCCATCATACCGTGGATATCCACGCCCTTGGCGATACAGTGGCCATGACCACGATGGGTACTGGCAATACGATCGTCATCGGTCAGGTGCATGCAAACACCGGTGGCAACAGCTTCCTCACCGGAGTAAAGATGCACGAAGCCAGGAATCAGGCCGGTGGCAAATTCAACGTGGATGCGATCCTCAAATTCCCGAATCTGCCGCATCGTCCGATAGGCCCTCAGCAGCTCTTCTTTCTTAAGTTGTGACGTCATGTGATCTCCTTTTCAAATTCTGGTACTACGCCTCATGAAAAACCCGGCTTCAGGACACAAGCGCGGCCGGAGCTTCCAGCGCGCTCTTCAGTTCGCCGAGGAACTTGGCGCCATAGGAACCGTCATGCACCCTGTGGTCCGCAGAAATTGTGACCCTCATCATGCGGGCGATGACGACTTTCCCGTCACGCACAACCGGCTCGTCTTTAACCGTGCCAACAGCCAGAATCGCGGACAGGTTCGGCGGAACGATGGCGATAAAAGACTCAACACCAAGCATTCCCATGTTGGAAATGGCAAAGGTGGCGCCGCTCAGCTCTTCCTTGCCGAGCTTGTTATCCTTGGCCATTCCCACCAGTTCACGGCTCTTTGCTCCGATCTGCTGAACCGAAAGGTTCTGGCATCCCTTGATAACCGGCATTACCAGGCCGTCATCCAGGCCGACAGCTACTGCGATGTTCACATCACTGTGCATCGCAATCCCCTTGTCGGTGAAAGAAGCGTTGATATTCGGGTATTTGGGGATTGCAACAGCCAGCGCCTTTATAAGCATGTCGTTGATGGAAACCTTGTTGCCAGCCTCTTTCTGGGCCTTGCTCAGGGCTTCCGCTTCACCCATATCGATTGCAACAGTCACCATGTAGTGCGGGATGGTTGTCCACGAGGTTGTTACGGTCTTGGTTATGGCGGCGCGCATACCCTTGAGGGGAATAACCTGGTCCTGAGCCTTGGAGCATTCAGACGGAGCTTCTTCCGCTGCGGGCTCGCCGGCAGGGGCAGATTCGCCGGCCAGGAAAGCGTCGATTTCCTGATCCGTCGTCGAAGCGTCGGCGATGATTCCAAGCAGCGCCCCGACAGGGAGTTCATCACCTTCCTCGGCGATCCTTCTTTTCAAAATGCCGGGGTGGGTGGCCTCCATCGTGTTGACAATCTTGTCAGTCTCAACTTCCGCTATGGCATCGCCGAGATTGATCTGATCTCCCTCTTCCTTCAACCATTTCGCAAGGGTTCCCTCTTCCATGGTCAAGCCCCACTTGGGCATGGTCAGGCGATACGGTTCCTCTTTGCCGGAGGCAGCAGCGGCCGGAGCAGCTTCTGCGGGAGCCGCTGCCTCTTCGTCCGCCCCGGACTGTTCATCCAACGGCTTGTAATTCTTTACGAACTCTTCAACGGCGTCAGCTGACACATCACCTTCGGTAATCACGCCGATCAGGGCGCCAACCGGAAGAACCTCATCCTCATCAGCAACCTTTTTCGCCAAAACACCGACCTGGGTCGCTTCAAGCGTATTGACGATCTTATCGGTTTCAACCTCGGCGATGGCCATACCCTTTTCTATCTGGTCTCCCTCTTCGATCAACCATTTGGAGAGAGTGCCCTCCTCCATGGTAAGACCCCATTTGGGCATGGTTAATTCGTGTATTGTTCCACTCATTTTTTAACCTTTCTATCTTTCCAATGATAAAGTATTGCGTTACGGCCTGTCTTAGAACTGCGATTTTACCGCTGCCTCGATCTTTGCCGGATTGGGGAGATAGAGGTCTTCCAGCGTATCGGCGAACGGAACGGGAACATGCGGAGCCGTTACCATTTTGATCGGAGCCTTGAGTGATTTGAAGGCTGCCTGGCAGACAACTGCGGAAATATCACCTGCCATGTTGGCGCGAGGGGTGGATTCGTCAACAACCACCAGCCTGCCGGTCTTCTCCACGCTCTTGATGATTGTGGCTTCATCCAGCGGCGAGATGGTGCGCGGATCGATGACTTCGGCTTCAATACCGCCTTTTGCCAGGGCAGCGGCTGCCTGGGTTGCAAAGTGAACCATGCGGCCAAGGGCAACGATGGTTACGTCTTTGCCTTCGCGCACGATGTTGGCTTTGCCGAAGGGAATGGCGTAATTTTCTTCGGGAACTTCACCCTTCATGGCGTACAGAGCCTTGTGCTCCATGAAGATGCACGGATCGTTGTCGCGGATCGCCTGGATCAGGAGTCCCTTGGCGTCAGCCGGAGTAGAAGGAAGCAGAACCTTCATGCCGGGGATATGGGCAAAGATCGAGTAGAGACACTGCGAATGCTGGGCAGCGCCACGGAAACCGCCACCGTAGCAGGTGCGCACGACAACCGGAGTCTCGGCGGTGCCGCCGAACATGTAGCGGAATTTGGCGGCCTGGTTCATCAGCTGGTCAAAGCAGACGCCCAGGAAGTCGGCGAACATCAGTTCCACGACCGGACGCATGCCGCAAGCGGCGGCGCCGACTGCGGTGCCGATGTAGGAGGATTCGGAGATCGGGGTGTCAATGATACGGTCACCGTATTTGGCGTAAAGGCCCTTGGTTACACCAAGAACACCACCCCAGGCGTCCAGGACACCCTTGGTTCCCCGGCCACCGGCAACGTCCAGACCAAGGACGATGACTTTCTCGTCACGAGCAAGCTCTTGGTCCAGAGCCTCGTTGATTGCGTCTTTATAGCTAAGTTTTCTCGACATATATCAGTCCTTTCCCGTCTTAGTACGATACGTAAACGCCGGTCAGAAGATCTTCTGCTGGTGGTTTCGGGGCTGCCTTGGCCTTGACGACGGAGTCTTCGATCAGGGCAAGAACTTCCTTGTCAACGGCGTCGATTTCAGCGGCGGTGACGATGCCGGCCGAGATCATCTTGTCGGCAAGAATCTTGAGGCAGTCTTTGTTCTTACGCAGATCCTGAACTTCGCCCTTGGGACGATAGGTCATGGCGTCGCCCTCGAAATGGCCGTAGTAACGCTGGGTCTTGCACTCGATCAGGGTCGGACCTTCACCGCGGCGGGCGCGGGCAATGGCTTCACCAGCTGCTTCGTAAACGGCGAAGAAATCGTTGCCGTCAACCGTTACGCCGGGCATACCGAAACCGGCGGCGCGATCGGCAATATTGGGGGTCGGAACGTTATAGGAAACACCGGTGGATTCGGCGTAACCGTTGTTCTCGTTAAGGAAGATAACAGGCAGTTTCCAGGCGGATGCCAGGTTCATACTCTCCAGAACGGTACCCTGGTTGGAAGCGCCGTCACCGAAAAAGGCAACACCTACACCACCTTTGCCCTTGAATTTGGCTGCCAGAGCGGCACCGCAGATCAACGGTGGTCCTGCGCCCACGATACCGTTGGCGCCCATCATGCCTTTCGACAGGTCGGCAATGTGCATGGAACCACCCTTGCCACCGCATACGCCGGTCTTCTTGCCGTAGATCTCAGCCATCATACCGTGGATATCCACGCCCTTGGCGATACAGTGGCCATGACCACGATGGGTACTGGCAATACGATCGTCATCGGTCAGGTGCATGCAAACACCGGTGGCAACAGCTTCCTCACCGGAGTAAAGATGCACGAAGCCAGGAATCAGGCCGGTGGCAAATTCAACGTGGATGCGATCCTCAAATTCCCGAATCTGCCGCATCGTCCGATAGGCCCTCAGCAGCTCTTCTTTCTTAAGTTGTGACGTCATGTGATCTCCTTTTCAAATTCTGTTGGCATGGGAATTACATAAAATCGTCTTCACAACGATTTCAAATAGTCATGTCATCTCTATTTCCTCCTTGGCGCCGGGATTAATTAGTCTATGCTGGAATCGGTAAAGGTACCGATGGGATGCGCCAGGTCTGCCGGCCGTGATACGAGGGATATTGTTTCGCTCTCCACACGTCGTTTCCAAATAGAGCACGAGACATGCCATTTTCGTTGCAGGGGAAAACCGGACCGATACGATCCGCCCCCCCATCCGTTATCCACCACTATCTATCATGCAGTTTTATTGCGTTTTTTTATTCTCCACAAACGGAAGGACGGCCAAATCTAAAAAAAAATCAACCGATATTTTAAAAAAATGTTGTTTCGTGAAGTAGAATGGTGGGGAAAGTGAGGCGGGAATGCGACAGATGTCACGTGGACCCGCGAAACATTTGTAGCGAAAACATCCTGCTCCGCAGAGGATCAAAACAGGAATGAATGTTGTGACGCGAATCCGGTGAGCTCACCGTTTTCGGAAAACCGGAAGGGAAATCAGCCCGCTATTGACAGATATGGACAATTCTTACTATATTTAATATTTTTGAGCTTGCGAGTTGAATGCTCGCGAATAACGATTGCCGCCCGTTTAATAAGCCGGTAGTCCCCACAGGGACTGGCTTTGCCGGCATTGATGTTCAGTCCCAGGAGAGCCGCAATCATGCCACCGATCCTGTACGTAATCGCCACACCAGTCGGAAACCTGGAAGACATAACCTACCGCGCCGTGCGCATTCTGGGCGAAGTTGACCTGATCGCGGCGGAAGACACCCGCCACTCGCTCAAACTGCTCAATCATTTCAACATATCCAAACCCCTGACCTCGTACTTTGATCATAACAGCAAGTTCAAGGGTGAACGCATCCTGGACGCCCTGCGTCAGGGCAAGTCGGTTGCCTTGATCTCCGACGCCGGCACCCCGTGCGTCTCCGATCCGGGGTATCAGCTGGTGCGGGACGCAGTGCAGGAGGGGATTACCGTCATCCCCATCCCCGGAGCATGCGCGGCCATTGCCGCCCTCTCGGCATCGGGCCTCCCCAGCGACACCTTCACCTTTGCCGGCTTTCCGCCACCCCGCCAGGCAAAACGCCGCTTGTTTCTTGCCGGCCTCTCGGGACTTCCCGGCACCCTGCTGCTCCACGAGGCCCCCCACCGGCTTGAGGATTGCCTGCGGGATATGCTGGAGGCGCTGGGAGACCGGCAGATCGTCGTGGCCCGCGAGCTCACCAAGATCTACGAAGAGTTCATACGGGGGACGGTGTCACAGGTCATGGCCGCAACCGCCGGGGAAAGGATCCGGGGCGAGGTGGTCATACTGGTGGCTCCCGGAGAGACGGTTCAGGACAATTCCGAACCACTGGAGGATATTCTGCAAAGGCTTCTGAGCGAAGAGGGACTTTCGGTCAAAGACGCGGCCCGCCGGGCCTCCCTGATCACCGGCATATCCCGGAATGAGGCGTACACCGAGGCGCTCCGCCTGAAAAATTCCGCCGAACCGACCTGATAGTAATGGAACTGTAACCTTTTTCTGTGCTATAAGACATTCAAGTCAACTTTGGAGCCAATCAATGAAAATCTGCATCTTTGGCGCCGGCTATGTCGGCCTGGTAGCCGCCGCATGCTTCGCGGAAAGCGGAAATACCGTTATCTCCGTAGACATCGATGAAGACAGGATCGAAAAACTCAAGGAAGGGATCGTGCCGATTTACGAGCCCGGACTCAGGGAGATGATACTGCGTACCCAGGCGGAGGGACGGCTGACTTTTACCACCGACTTTGCCGCTGCCGTGCACAAATCCCTGGTGAACTTCATCGCCGTGGGTACGCCGCCCGGCGAAGACGGTTCGGCCGACCTGAAATACGTACTGGGGGTCGCCCGGGAAATAGGGCGGGCCATGGACGGTTACAGGATTATTGTCGACAAATCAACCGTCCCGGTCGGCACCGCCGACAAGGTACGCGCCGCCATCAGGGAGGAATTGGCTCTGCGTGATCTGGACCTTGAATTCGATGTCGTTTCTAACCCCGAATTTCTCAAGGAGGGCGCCGCCATTGACGATTTCATGAAGCCTGACCGGGTGGTGATCGGCACCGACAACGTGCGCACGGCAGAACTCATGAAGGAACTGTACGAACCGTTCATGCGCAAAAACAACCGGATGATCGTCATGGATATCCGAAGCGCGGAAATGACCAAGTACGCCGCCAACGCCATGCTGGCGACACGGATTTCCTTCATGAACCAGATCGCGGGTCTGTGTGAATGCATGGGAGCCGACGTTGCCGCGGTTCGGGAAGGCATCGGATCGGACTCCCGCATCGGTTACGACTTTCTCTTTCCCGGACCAGGCTACGGCGGTTCCTGTTTTCCCAAGGATGTCAAGGCTCTGATCAGAACAGGAGAGGAATGCGACTACGATTTCCTGCTGCTCAAAGCGGTTGAGGCGGTCAATGAACGCCAGAAAGAGACCCTGGCCCGGAAGCTGATTGCCACCCTTGGCGTTCAGGAGTCCGAAAAACCATTGAGCGGACGAACCGTCGCATGCTGGGGACTGGCCTTCAAACCGCGCACCGACGACATGCGCGAAGCTCCGGCCATCACCATCATCGAGCGCCTCCTCTCGGCCGGCGCCAGGGTAATAGCGCACGACCCGCAGGCGATCAACGAGGCAAGAAAGATTTTCGGGGATCGTGTCGAGTATGACCACAATCAGTACGACATTCTCAGGGGTGCGGACGCGCTGACCATCATCACCGACTGGAACGAATACCGCAATCCGGATTTTGACCGGATCAAGACCGCCCTGAAGACACCCCTGATAGTTGACGGTCGAAATCTTTACAAACCGGCCCGCATGGCTTCCGCCGGCTTCCGCTATATCCCGTTGGGACGGAGCGGCAACGGCATCTGCGGAGGAGCCTGACAACGGGCTGCGTTTCGATGAGAAACAACGCTTTCCTCTCCGGGCCGACCGGATACCGGGAACATAACCCTTGAATTTTTCTAAAACTTCATTACAATGCCGGCACAGAGTCTGTACGACTGTCTGAAATCGGGCTAACCTTTCCAGTCACCCCGACAAAGGCTCCAACGGCATAGCGGCTCTGAGAGCATCGGTTTTTGTGATTACGGATGCAATAATATTTGATCGGGAGCAATAGGAATATTCTATGCAACGGCCTTTCCAGAAAAGGATGTACCTGATTCCGCTGGGATGTGTCCTGTTTATTCTCTTTTTTACCGTCTTTGGCGACAGAGGGCTGTTGCGCATTTTTGAGCTCAGGCAGGACAAGGCAAGGATAGAAAACCGCCTCGGAGAAATCCGGAATGAAAACGAAAACCTGAAACGGGAAATCGTTGCACTCAAAACCGACCGGCGCTATATTGAAAGCATAGCCCGCAAGGACTTCGGTCTGGTGCGCGCCAATGAAGTAATCTATCAGTTCCCCCCGGAAAACAAGAAGTAGGGGTTATAGCCATGTCCCGACAGAGTTGTGCGGTATGCGCCTGGCGCGAGCGTTGCGCCAAGCGTTTTACCATAACCGACACCGGAGCGCGTTGCCCTGATTTTTGCCGGGATGTGCAGATAAAAGACATTCCGGAGGAAACTGAAAAAGTAACCGATGAAAAGGAAAAAACAAAAAAATGATGCGTCGTCAGATTGCCCTCCTCGTTGAAAATTCCCTTCAGACCGCCTCAGCGACGCAAGAGCTCGTTTCCTCCCAACTCCAATCCGTAATTATCGGCATGCCAGCCAACCCCGACCACGGCGATTACTCCTGCAACATTGCCATGCAGATGGCAAAGGCTGAACGCAAGGCCCCGCGCCAGATTGCCGAAATCATCATCCGCCACATGGGTGATGGAGACGGCCTGCTGTCGAAAGCCGAGATCGCCGGCCCCGGTTTCATCAACTTCTTCGTGGCTCCTTCCGCCTGGCAGAACACCCTGCTGGAAATAGAGGCCCGGGGAGACTCCTATGGCCGCACGGATGCCGGAGGTGGGAAAAAAATACAGGTGGAATTCGTCAGCGCCAACCCCACCGGCCCGCTGCACATCGGCCATGGCCGTGGAGCGGCCATCGGCGACACACTCTGCCGTCTGCTCGATGCAACCGGATGGGCTGTGACACGCGAGTTCTACTACAACGATGCCGGCCAGCAGATAACCAACCTGGCCCTCTCGGTTCAGGCCCGCTGCCTGGGTATTGATACGGACGACCCGCGCTGGCCGGCGGACGGCTACCAGGGGGAATACATCAGGGACGTCGCGCGGGCCTATCTGGCAGGGGAAACGGTTGCATCCGACGACCGGCGCGTCACCGCCCAGGCCGATCCGAACGATCTGGATGCCATCCGGGAGTTCGCCGTCGCCAGCCTGCGGCACGAGCAGGACCTGGATCTCAAGGCTTTTGGCGTCCATTTTGATGTTTTTACACTCGAATCCAGCCTCTATGATAACGGCAAGGTCGAAGCGGTAGTCCGGCTCCTGACCGAAAATGGCCACACCTACGAACAGGACGGCGCACTCTGGCTGCGCACCACCGACTTCGGGGACGACAAGGACCGGGTCATGCGCAAGAGCGACGGCGGCTACACCTACTTCGTGCCGGACATCGCCTATCACCTGGCCAAATGGGAACGCGGCTTCACCCGGGTCGTCAACGAACAGGGGTCGGATCATCACAGCACCATAACCCGCGTGCGGGCCGGTCTGCAGGCCCTTGACCGGGGCATCCCTGAGGGATGGCCGGAATACGTCCTGCATCAGATGGTCACCGTCATGCGCGGCGGCGAAGAGGTCAAGATATCCAAGCGGGCCGGCAGTTATGTCACCCTGCGCGATCTGATCGACGAGGTCGGCCGTGACGCCACCCGTTTCTTCTTCATCATGCGCAAGCCCGACTCGCAGCAGGTGTTCGACATCGATCTGGCCAAGGAACAGTCGCCCGACAATCCGGTGTACTACGTCCAATACGCCCATGCCAGAATCTGCAGCATTTTCGAGAATGCGGTGGAAAGAGGCCATCTGCTCCCCGAGAGTATCACCGCCGCCGAACTCTCTTTGCTGGAGACCACGGAGGAACTCCAGCTCATCAAACTGCTGGCCGCCCTGCCAGACACAGTGGACGACAGCGCCCGCTATTTCGAACCGCACCGGCTGACCCACTACCTGATGGAGCTTGCCGCCTGTTTTCACGGCTTCTACAACAAGAACCGGGTATTGACCGAGACTCCGGAACTGACCAGGGCGCGCCTGTACCTGCTGAAACGTACGGCCCAGACCCTCAGGAACGCCCTTTCTATCCTGGGAATCTCGGCGCCGGAACGAATGTAACGGAGTCCCCATGCGGATAGACTACAGCCCCCCGAGACAGTCATACGTGAGCGGCGGTCAGAGCAGCAAACCACGCCCCCGCAAGGAGCCTGTAAGCAAGATCACCAGCCTGATTGTAGTCACAGCCCTGATCGCATTTACCGCCGGATTCAGCGCAGGCTGGTTCTTCTCCGAAAGATCCACGAAAAAGGCGTTCCAGGCCGCAAATGAACAGAAGAGCCTCGAAAACGCTCCAAAACCGGTTGTTGCTCCGCCCGTTCCGGCCCAACCCCCTGCGGAATCCGCGCAACCCGATGCCTCCCCAAAGGCGCCACAACCATCGGCAGGCGCCCCCCAGGCCGCAACCGCCTCACAGGCAACGCCTGATTCGCAACTGAGCTTCTACAAGACACTGCCCGACGGGCACAAGACAAACCCCATGGGAAGCGGTGTCAATGCAAGGGGGGAGAAAGAGAAGCAAGCCCTGCAGGCGCCGATTCCCTCAAACATCGCACGGAAACCGCAGGCTCCGCCCAGTACCGGCAGGCCGGCAACCGCCTCCCCCAGGGAAGGCAACGGCTTTACCGTCCAGGTGGCCTCGTACAGCCTGAAGTCGGAGGCGGAAGCGATGAAAAGCAAACTTGCCGCCAGGGGTTACAATGCGACGATGGTTGAATCCAACCTGGGAGACAGGGGAACATGGTACCGCATACGCGTCGGCAGGAGACTCGAACAGGGTGCAGCAAAGGAACTGGCGGCAAAGATCGGGAAAGGGGCCATCGTAATTCCGGAATGAGCGGGCAAAAAAAATCGCGGACACCATAATCAGGAGTTGACAGCGGAAAGCAACCCTGCTATAAAGGGTGTCTACTTGACGCGGGGTGGAGCAGTTTGGTAGCTCGTCGGGCTCATAACCCGAAGGTCAAGGGTTCAAATCCCTTCCCCGCAACCAATCAATACAGGGACTTGCCAATGGCAAGTCCCTTTTTTATTTGTTCAGGTCCTTTTGTACCCTATAATTGCTAACGTATCGGCACTGAATTGAAAACCAGGCTTTCCCGGAGTTTGTACAGGTGTGAAATTGATTGGCTACAGAGGTGCGGTAAGCTTTCAACACCAATACCGGCGGAAGGCAAACGGAGGATAAGTGTCATGCGGAATAGTAACGAAGCCGAACCGCGGACAGGCAGGATCATGGTCGTCGATGATGACGACCATGTCCGCTCAGTCACCGTATCGATTCTTGAAAAACATGGCCATGGAGTGACGAGTTTTGCTAATGGCCGTGATGCGTTGACGAGTTTCGGCGAGGTGGAGTGCGATCTTGTGCTGAGTGATGTCATGATGCCGGAGATGGATGGGGTTGAGTTACTGGGACATGTCAGGGAGCGTGACCCGAGCGTTCCGGTTATTCTCATGACCGCCTTTGCCGATCTCAAGGTGGCCATGAACGCCATCAAGCAGGGGGCATTTGACCTTATTATCAAGCCATACGACCCCATCTGCTTACTGGCGTCAATAGACAAGGGGATAAAATACCGCTGGCTATCCAAGCGTGAAAAAGAACATACCGCCCGGCTTGAGAAGGCGCTTGCCGACAAGACCAGGGAACTGCGGGAGCTGCATGGACAACTGATTTTTTCCGACAAGATGGCAACCATCGGACAGCTCATGGCCGGCGTTGCCCATGAAATCAACAGTCCCATCGGCTATGTGGGAGCCAATCTGGAGACCCTGGCGAAATATTCCGGCAAGCTGCTCGGGTTTGTCGATTACATGCAGGCTCTCACGGAGCGGTATTTACCGGCCGAAGCGCTTCATGAACTGAGCGAACACCGGAGCAGGGAACGGCTGGATGCGCTGATCGAAGACTGGGAGAGCCTGATTTCCGAGTCATCCGAAGGGGTCGAGCGGGTTCGCAGAATCGTTCTGGATTTGAAAAGTGTCTCGCGCAAGAACGGAGATGCGATGGAGATGGTC
>CAZRPI010000011.1:27702-45852 GCA_964601865.1 uncultured Pelobacter sp.
GAACCGGGTAAGGGAAGCGT
The DNA here is from genome assembly GCA_964601865.1 of uncultured Pelobacter sp. Taxonomy (GTDB): domain Bacteria; phylum Desulfobacterota; class Desulfuromonadia; order Geobacterales; family Pseudopelobacteraceae; genus Pseudopelobacter. The sequence goes on from CAZRPI010000011.1 coordinate 27,723, forward strand.
GTTTACGGTGACATTGCCTGTCAGGCCGGCGAGCTGATTGGCAAAAAGTTACTTGAATAGGAGCATGGTAGCGGTCTGGTTGATATGGCCTATGTATTGTTCACCATAGGTGCTGAAACCGATGGTAGGAATATCCCGGAACAACTCCCCGTATTGACTGGTCAACCCTTTCTGTTCCAGCTCCAGGGTTCGCAGGATGCAGTTGAATAGTATGATGCCGGATACTGATCCGAAATCATTTTGAACCCGTGTCAGAGCTGCAGCCGTATCCTCAACAATGCCGGTGGATTCGAGCAGCGACAGTTCCATCCCTTCGGTCACGGCGCAATAGAAGAACATCGAATCGCCCTTGACCCGCTGAGGACTGCGCACAAAGGGCTCATTTTCGATCATCAGACCCACCGGATTGCGCATGAAGCGCGCAGGAGCTTCATCCGGAGAAACGCCGAGCGCCTCCGCATAGGATAGAACAGCCGGTTTGTTGTTGAACTCGATCACTTCACGGGACGCTTCGTTTGCCCTGGTGACCACCAGTTTTTTGCCCAAGTCAAGGAAACTTTGCGTTTTGATGAAGGTGAACGGCGCGCAGGGTTTCAAAAGCGCCAGCAAGGCCGCATTGCCGTAACTTCTGCCGTTGGCGAAAACATAGGTTGATTCCAGCTTCAGATCATCCCCCGCCGAACCGCCAATAAAGGTTACGTGCGTCAGGTCTCCCATTCTGTCGATCAGCTTTTCCTCGGCGCCGGAAAGTCCGTCTACCAGGACGATGCCAACGTAGGTTGCCGGTTCCATATCATGAACGGGCATGTTGAAGTAGTTGCCGAAAACGTCAAATGCCTTGTCAACAGTGTCCGCCTCATTCAAGTCCTCAAGCACCTCGACTCTCGCATCCTGAATCGACCGGCTGTCAAAGGCCATGGCCACAACGGAATTTTTCAGCATGCCGCCACTTACGATCTCCCCGGATGAAGAACAGCCAAACACCACAGCCCCTTCAAAAGCGGACTGCATTCCGGCGCTGATCGCTTCCGGTGCGAATATGGACGACGCGAAATAGATCAGCATCCTGGGATCAATCCCCCTGAGCTGTCTCCCGATATCTTCAATCACATCCGTTACTGTCCCGCCTGTGCTACTGGCAATCATAATACTCATAAAACACCTCTCCGCTGCTCCGGATTTGAACGTTCTACCTGATCCCCCTGATTACCGCCTCAAGCTTCGCGATTATCGCCGGATCATCGTCCGACTGGCTGGTATATTTGCCGGGGTCAATCCCCTTCAGTATCAGCTTGGTTCTGATAACACTCGCCATCCTGGGATTGTCCCTGGTTCTCTGACTGATGATCGTATCTATCATCTCTTTGATTTTTCCAGGCATTCCCTTCGCCTCCCCTATGGTTTGTGTTGAACGCGTTCCCCGGTAACGGAGACACTGATTTCCGGAGCGCCATCCAGGTCAATCCTCCGATGATTCCGGTATGAAGATATTTCTCCCGTAAATCAATACAAAATCCAATAAAAATAATGATCGCGGCAAATTGAGTTTGCATATGTATAGTATAGGGTAATATTTATCTCAGTTCGCGTGTGTCTTACGTTTTATCACAAGGAAAGAATACCATGGACATAGAGGAAAATCTCCAACCAACGGCTCCATCCGCGGAAAGTGATCAAGAGTCCCGCATGCTTCCGGACGATGAAAACCTCTTCTTCAGCGGTATCATCCAGAACGCCGCGGCTCCCCTGCTTGTAGTCGGCGCTTCCCACAAGGTCCTTTTCTGGAATAATGCCCTGGCGCGGATGACCGGCAAAAGTTCCTTCCAGATGAGGGGCACCAGGCGGCAGTGGAGCGCCTTCTACCCCAGTCAGCGCCCGCTGCTGGCGGACCTGGTCATCGACCGCAACCTGGAGGAGGCTTCGCGGCTCTATCCCAATCTAGAGATTTCACACCATGTGGTGGGAGCTCTCAAGGCCGAGGGGTGGTTTGACAATGTGGGGGGGCAACGGCGCTATCTGCTGTTCGAGGCAACTCCAGTCGTCAACAGCCGCCAGGAAATCGTGGCCGCCATCGAGACCATCCAGGATATTACCGAGCGTAAGCAGGCCCAGGAACACATGGAAAATCAGCGGCGCTTTTTCCAGGAGATCCTCGAGGCGATCCCCAATCCGGTCTTCTACAAAGATGACGCGCTTGCCTTTCTCGGCTGCAACAAGGCTTTCTCCGCCTTTTTGGGCCACACCGAGAATGAAATCATCGGAAAAACGCTCTCCGATATCCTTCCGCATGAACTGACGCGGCAAACCGATGAAATCGACCACACCATCCTCGTGACCCGCGCTCCCATGACGTACGAAACCAGCTTGCCGCGCAATGACGGCCTGACGCGTACCGTACTTGTCACCAAGGCGCCTTTTTTTCAGGACCGGGGAGAATTGGGAGGAGTTGTCGGGACGTTCGTTGACGTTACCGAACAGAGACAGTTGGACAAATACGCACGGAAAATGTTCCAGGCCGTGGAGCAGAGCAGCACTACCATCGTTATCACCGACATTGATGGCAACATCGAATACGTCAACCCGCATTTCAGCAAAACCACCGGTTACACAAAAGAAGAAGCGCTGGGGAAAAACCCGCGGATTCTCAGATCCGGAGAAATGCCGCCGGAAGGATACGCCGTGTTGTGGGACACCATCAAATCAGGGCGTGAATGGAGGGGGGAATTCCATAACAGACGTAAAAATGGTGAATTGTACTGGGAACGTGCCGCGATTTCACCGTTGACTGACGCGGATGGGCATATTACCGGATATCTGGCGGTCAAGGAGGATATCACCGCGCGCAAAGCCGCCGAAGAAGCACTGCAACGCAGTAAACTGGAACTGGAAAACGCCTTTGAACAGGTGAGGCGCGCGAAACGCGAATGGGAAACAACCCTGGATGCGTTGAAGGATTTTGTCATTTTGACGGATGAAGAGCATCTGGTGCGGCGCTGCAACCGTCTGCTGTGCGACATGACCGGCAAGGGCTATGACGAAGTGCTGCACCAGGACTGGCGCGATCTGGTGGCGGACGCGGGTTTTGAAGTCATCAGCTTTACCGGTGCCAGCGGTGAACTCATCCATACCGATTCCCAGCGCTGTTACAACCTTAACATCTATGACCTGACGGATTCGGACAGCGGCAAGGTCAACGGCTATGTCATCTCACTTAATGATACGACTGAAATCCGCGCTATTACAGCTGAATTGCAACGAAAATCCCAGGAATTGAGTGACGCGCATCGCGCGGTGTATCAACAGGAAAAGCTGGCGTCGATCGGGCAACTGGCCGCCGGCGTAGCCCACGAGATCAACAACCCCATGGGATTCATCTCCAGCAACCTGTCCACTCTGGGCAAGTACCTGGATAAGATCAACTCCTATGAAACCGCCATGGTCGAGGTTGTGGAGCGCAGGGGAGACCGGGAAGCGGCCGAAGAAATCGCCGGTTTGCGCAAGAAAATGAAAATTGATTTTATTCTGCGGGATATTACCAGTCTGCTCGAAGAATCCCGCGAGGGCGCGGAACGGGTGCGCCGGATCGTACAGGATCTGAAGAGTTTCTCCCATGTCGATGCGGTTGAATGCAAGTTCGCCAGCGTCAATGACTGCCTTGACAGCACTCTCAATATGGCTCGCAACGAGATCAAGTATGTGGCCGATGTGGAGCGTGAGTACGATCCCGATCTGCCGCCGTTGAACTGCTATCCCCAACAACTCAACCAGGTATTCATGAACCTGCTGGTCAACGCGGCGCACGCCATCGATGGTCATGGTGTCATCAGGATCAAAACATTCCGGGAGGCCGATGCCATTGTGGTCCGGATCAGCGACACCGGAAAAGGCATCGCACCCGAGCATCTGACCCGGATTTTCGAGCCGTTTTTCACCACCAAGGAGGTCGGCAAGGGAACCGGACTGGGATTGTCCATCAGTTACGATATCATTAAGAAGCATGGTGGCCGCATTGATGTGGAGAGCGCCGTTGGATCGGGCTCAACCTTTACTATTCATCTGCCTCTCGGCTATCTGACGGAAACGGATTGAGCAGCTGGAATAACCGCCTGAACGGGAAAAGGATGACACATGGCTGAAACAGGTCACCAACATCCAGCGCCATTCACCAGGCTCATCAGGGGCTGCGCTCTTTTCGTGGCCACCGTCGCCGGCGCGGCCTGGCTGGGGCTGGCGACGGGGACGCCATGGCTCGCCAGCCTGGGGGAATCGCTGGTTCCCATGGCGCCGAGCACGGCGCTGCTGTTTATCCTCTTCTCCGGGGTAATTCTGCTTGCCACGCGCGGCGCTCCGGGATGGCGTCAGGGCCGGATGGTCCTGGGTATCGTCCTGGCGTGCGGGATGATCGCCACAACACTGCTTGTCCTCGCCCTGAACGATGTCCATCCCACTATCGAGCACCTTGGGGTCACCATGCTGGATACTCTGGGCGATACGCCGCTGGGACACATGTCGCCCGTCACCGCCTTCAGCTTTATAACGGCCGCTTTTTCGCTGCTCGGGAGGCTGACCGCATCCCCGGACCGGCGTATCCGGGCAAAAATCTCATTCTGGCTGGCCCTGCTGCTGGTGGCGGGTTATGCCATGCTTTCCCTGGCGTATCTGCTGGGAACGCCGATGCTGTACGGCGGCGGCATGATTCCTCCGGCCGCGCCCACGAGCCTTGCCTTCATGGCCCTCGGCCTGGCGCTGGCCTTCCTTTCCCTCCCCATCGCCTGGCCCAGCGCCGTCGAATCCGGTCTGGAGGGAGAAGGTTCGCCGCTGGCGCTGGTGCTGCTGTTCGCCCTGCTGGTGGCCGGCATTGTGAGCGTTGGCTTTTTCTATCACCACAAACATGAAAAGCTGCATCTGGGGGCGATGGAAAACCAGCTGGCCGCCATTGCCGATCTGAAACTGTCCGAAATCACATTTTACCGCTCGGAACGCCTGATCGACGCCAGCATCTATCACCATAACCGCGCCTTTGCGCTCATGGTGCGGTCGTTCCTGAGAACCGCTCCGGAGCGGCGGACGGGTCATGACCTGAACGTCTGGCTTGCGGCTCTCAAGGCGAACAGGAACTACGACGGCATTTTTCTGCTGGATGCCCGGGGTGGAAATCCGCTTTCGCTGTCCGGACATGCGCAGCAGCCTTCCGGTTATCTGGCCGGACAGGCCCGTCTGGCGCTGGAATCGAACCGGGTCGTCTTCACCGATTTTTACCGCGACACGGCTGACGGCGGAATTCACCTCTGCGTTCTGGTTCCGGTTTTAGATCCGCCGGCAACCGGGCGCGCTCTGGCCGTGCTCGCGCTCAGGATCGATCCCGGCCGCTATCTGTATCCTCTCCTCAAATATTGGCCCCTGGAGAGCGCTTCCGGCGAGACGGCGCTGGTGCGCAGGGACGGCGCCGACGTACTCTTTTTGAGCGAACTCCGCTTTCACGGGGACGCGGCCCTGAAACTCAGAACCCCCCTGCAACAGGTCGAGGCTCCCGAGGTGATGGCGGCAACAGGGCGGAGCGGGATCGTGCGGGGGATCAATTTTCACCGCGTTCCGGTGGTGGCCGCGCTGCGGAAGGTTCCCGATACCCCCTGGCATCTCATGGCGCGCGTCGATATCGCCGAGATCTACGCGCCGCTGCGGGAGAGGCTGTGGATTACCGTGGCCCTGGAGTTCGCCCTGCTGCTGAGCGCCGGGTTCGGCGTATGGTTCGCCTGGAAACAGCGCAACCTGGCGCACTATCGGCGCCTGGAACGGGACGCCAGGCTGAACAGGGAGCGGTTGCAATGTCTGGTGAATGTCCTGCAGTATCAGGCGCTGAACATTCAGGACCTGCTGGATTACGCCCTGTCCGAGGCGCTCCTGCTGACAGCCAGCAGCTACGGGTATATCTACTATTACGACGAGGGAACACAGCGCTTTATCCTCAATTCATGGTCGCGCGGCGTGATGCCGGCTTGCAAGGTTATGGACCCGCAAACCGAATACGAGCTGGAAAGGACCGGCATCTGGGGCGAAGCGGTCAGGCAGCGCAAGCCGATCGTTATCAATGATTTTCAGGAACCCGATCCCCTGAAGAAAGGTTATCCCGAGGGGCATGTGCATCTGACCAGTTTTCTGACCCTGCCGGTGGTTGATCAGGGCAGGATCGTGGCCGTGGTGGGGGTGGCGAACAAGAAAACCGGCTATGACGACGCCGATGTGACGCAGCTTTCGCTGCTGATGGACTCGGTCTGGAAAAGCGCCGAACGGAAGCGGATGGAAGACGCCCTGCTGGCGAGCGAGGAGCGCGTCCGGCTGGCGGTCACGTCGTCCAACCTGGGACTGTACGATCTGGACCTGCGGACCGGCAGCGTCATTGTCAATCCGGAGTACGCCCGCATTCTGGGATACGAGCCGGACGAATTCAAAGAGAGCTACGCTCTCTGGCGTGAGCAGCTGCATCCCGATGACGCCGTTCCGGCCAACAAGGTGTATGAGGAGTACATCGCGGGTCTCCGGGATACGTATCAGCTCGAGTACCGGCGAAAAACAAAAACGGGCGATTGGAAATGGATTCTGGCCTACGGCAGGGTGGTGGCGCGGGATGAGGCCGGCGGCCCGCTCAGGATGCTCGGAACGACTGTCGATATTGACGAGCGCAAACAGAACGAACAACGACTGGCGTATCTGGCTACCCACGATGAATTGACCGGCCTGGCCAGCCGGGCGCTGCTCTATGACCGGCTGGAGCAGTCGCTCTACTACGCCCGCCGTTCCGGACGTGTCCTGGCGGTGCTGCTGCTGGACCTGGACCGTTTCAAGGTCATCAACGACAGCCTCGGCCACGTATTTGGCGACAAACTGCTGAAAGCCGTTGCTCTGCGCCTGCGGCAGGTCATACGCGATGCGGACACCGCGGCCCGGTTCGGGGGGGACGAATTCGTCATCCTGCTGGCTGAGGTGGCCGATCCGGATGACGTGGGGATGCTGGCGGGCAGGGTTCTGCGCTGCCTCGAACCCTCTCATCTTATCGACGGCAGGGAGGTCACCATATCCGCCAGCCTGGGGATCAGCCTGTTTCCCAGGGACAGCGATGACGGCGCCACCCTGATCCGCAACGCTGATATCGCCATGTACCGGGCCAAGCGGGAAGGGGGGGAACTTTCTCCTTTTTTGCCCCCGAGATGACCCAGCGGGCCATGGAGGCCATGGAAACTGAAAACGCTCTGCGCCAGGCGCTGGACCGGAATGAATTCCTGCTGCACTACCAGCCCAAGGTTGAACTGGCCACGGGGCGGATGATCGGTTGCGAGGCCCTGGTCCGCTGGCTGCATCCGCAACGGGGAATGGTACCGCCGAATGAATTCATTCCTCTGGCCGAAGAGACCGGCCTGATCGTGCCGCTGGGAACCTGGGTACTGACGGAGGCCTGCCGGCAGGTACGCGCCTGGCAGGACGAAGGGCTGCCGGCCGTGAGTGTGGCGGTCAATCTCTCCGCCCGGCAGTTCCGTGCGGGGAACCTGCCGTGGCTGGCCGGGAACGTCCTGCGGTCATGCGGGCTCGACCCCTGCTGGCTGGAGCTTGAGCTGACCGAAAGTCTGGTCATGGACAATCCCGGCCGGGCTATCGCCCTGATGCGGGAGCTGAAAGACATCGGGGTCCGGCTGAGCATGGACGATTTCGGCACCGGCTACTCGAGTCTGGCCAGCCTGAGCCGTTTCCCCATCGATCACCTGAAAATAGACCGCTCCTTTGTTGCCGATATCGTCACCAACCAGCACTCGGCCACCATCGCCGCCTCGATCATCGACATAGCGCACCGCATGCAGCTCCAGGTAATCGCGGAAGGGGTGGAGACCGAGGCCCAGCTCGCCTATCTGCGCAAACATGGCTGCGACCAGATTCAGGGCTACTTCTTCAGCCGTCCCCTGGCCGCCGCTGACTTCGCGGCACTACTGCGAAGAAATACGCCATACGCCATCCCGTCCCCTGGCGTTGCGGCTCGTACGCTGCTGCTGGTGGATGACGAGCGCAATATCCTCCGGGCGCTCAAGCGGCTCCTGGCCGAAGAAGGCTATCTCATCGTTACCGCGGACAACGCCAGTGAAGGGCTGGAGCTGCTGGCCAGGGAAAACATCCAGGTGGTCATTTCCGATCAGCGTATGCCGGATATGTGCGGCACCGAGTTTTTAGGCCGGGTCAAAGCGCTGCATCCCGATACGGTGCGTATTGTCCTGTCCGGGTTTGCCGATCTTGAAACCGTCACCACAGCGGTCAACGAAGGGGCGGTATACAAGGTGCTCACGAAACCGTGGGACGGCGACCAGTTGCGCAGGATCATCCGGGACGCCTTCCGCATGTACGAGCAGTCCGCCATTTCCAGCCGGACGGGATTGCCGTAGAGACGCATTGCAATGCCTCTCTACCATGCCACCATGAAAGCATTTGCGAATCCGATGAGCGCAAATTCTACTGAGTCGGATTGACTTGGGCCGCGGCTCTTTCTCACCACATCCCCCTCCCAACCTCCCCCTTGAAGGGGGAGGAGTTTTTAATCCCCTCCCCTTCAAGGGGAGGGTCAGGGTGGGAACGGGGTCAAGCTGCGAACAAGCAACCCGCAACCTGAAGGAGAGAGACCAGTTATGGCGCAGCGGATAATGAAAGAGTATTACGAAGCCATCATCGACACCGACCGGGAGAAGGCCTTGATGGTCGTGCAAAACGCCCTTGACCAGGGGGTCTCGCCCGAGGACGTGGTTTTCGGGATTGTAGTTCCGGCGATGGAGATGATGATGACGTCTATCGGCAATGACCAGGGGATCAGTCTCGCGCAGCATTTCATGACCGCCCAGATCGCTTCCGAAGTCGTCGATATGGTAACGCCTCTGTTTACGCTAAAGCCGGAGATCGTCGGCCGGGTTGTCATCGGTACCGCCAGGGGTGACTTTCACGGCCTCGGCAAACGGATCGTCATCGGTTGCCTGAAGGCCATGATGATCGAGGTAATTGATCTCGGGCTCAACGTACCGGCGGAGCGCTTCGTGGAAGAGGCCGTGGCCCATGACGCCCAGGTTATCGCCATTTCGGCCATGATGGTTCACACGGCCCGCGGCGAGAACGGCTGCCGCGGGGTGCGCCGGATATTGAAGGAGCGGGGGCTTGAGAGCCGGATCAAGATCAATGTCGGAGGCGCGCCCTACCGCTTCGATCACAACCTGTACAGGGTCGTGGGCTCCGACTCCTGGGCGGAGAACGGCATTATCGCGGGAAAGGTGATTACCGGGCTCATCAGGGAGGTGCGCGGATGATGACAGGCATGGAGCGGCTCGCCGCGGCAGTCAATGGTACCCCCGCCGACCGGATTCCGGTCTTCTGCAACCTGCTCGATCAGGGGGCCAGGGAGCTGGGGCTTTCGCTGCAAGAGTATTACTCCAGAGGGGAATACGTTGCCGAGGCGCAGTTGCGGATGCGGGCTAAATACGGCTACGACTGCCTCTGGAGCCTTTTCTACGTCGGCAAGGAGGCCGAGCTGCTGGGGTGCAAAAAGATCATCTTCGCTTCGGACGGCCCGCCCAACGTGGGAGAGATGATCATCAGAAATTATGACGACATCGCCAGTCTCCAGGTTCCCGACGACATCACAACCCACCCGGCCTTCGAGGAAGAACTGAAATGCCTCCGCATCCTGAAGGCCGAGGCGGGCGGAAAATATCCGATCTGCGCTTATCTGACCGCTTCAATGACACTTCCGGCGATCCTGATGGGGATGGAAAAATGGATGCGGATGCTGATGATGGGACCGGCCGACATGCGCGACGAACTGCTCGCCAAATGCTCCGATTTCTTCCGGAAGCAGATTGCCGCCTATCGCGCGGCCGGCGCCGATGTGCTGGTCTATTCCAACCCCTTCGGCTCCACCGATGTCATCCCCCGGAAATTTTTCGATGAACTGTCGCTTCCCTGGATGGAACGGGATCTGCGGCCGGGAGGAGTGGATGGCGTGGTCTACTATTGCGGCAGCTCGCGCTTCAACGACGTGATCGAAACGGTTATCGAACGTCTGGGGATCGGGGCGTTCTACCTGAGCCCCTGGGACGACATCGGCGAGGGAAAACGGATCATCGCGGGCCGGGGACTTACCTGCGGGGTGCTCAACGACATCATGCTGATCGACTGGACCCGGGAGGAGATCAGGGCCGAAGTCAAACGGATGATCGCAGCGGGGAAGCCGGGCGGCAGGTTTCTGTTCGGCACGTTGGTCATGCCCTACGCCATCCCCGAGGAGAACATCCGCACGATGCTTGAAGCGGCCTATGAATTCGGGAGGTTCGACACACCATGACGGCGAACGGCAAGCCGTTACTGCTGGTGGGATGCGGTATTCTGCGGAAAGAGATTCGTTTTCTGATCGAGAAAAACCGCTGGCCGCTGGAGACATTGTTTCTCGATTCGGCGCTGCACATCGATTTCGACAGACTGTTCATGGCGCTGACAACGGCGCTCGAAGCCAATAAGGAACGCGAGATAATTGTTTTCTACGGCGCCTGCCACCCGCTGATGGAAGCGGTGACCGGTTCGACCGGTGTAATCCGGACCATGGGCCAGAACTGCGTCGAGATGCTGCTGGGAATGGAGCGTTTTACGGATGAGCTGGAAAAGGGCGCCTTCTTTCTGCTGGAGGAGTGGGCCTGCCGCTACAAGCAGATCATGACCGCGACTTTCGGCCCGAACCGGAAGGTCATGCGCGAGATCATCAAGGGGGACAGGAGTTGCCTGCTGTGCGTCACCACCCCCTGCTCCGGCGATTTCAGGGCCGAGGCCGAAGCGGCGGGCGGGCTGGCGGGGCTTCCGCTGCGCTGGATGGATGTCTCTCTGGAACATCTGGAGGCGGTGCTGCAAGATGCGATTGACAGGGCAAGGCGGAGGGATGAGCGGATATGCGATCTGGTAAGGTCTATTGTGAGTGCTGCAAATGATTGATCCTCTTTTTGAGCTTCAGTATGACTGAAACAACAGCCGAAATAGCCCGTCTGGAGGAACGCGCCGGGAAACTGGCGCGGGACAAGTCTCATCTTCAGCTGATCATCAGCCTGATCAAAAAAGTCAGCGCCGCCCAGGGGCTTGACGGCAAGATCGAGACCATGCTGAGCGCCGTTCTGGATGTCGTCGGTGGCGCCAATATCGTTTTGTATTATCTGATTGATGATGATCTGTACTATGCGGATGTCTTCGGTAAACAGAGCAGGCTCGACCGCATCGACGACGATCTGGTGAAGACGGTGTTTGTAACCGGCGCGCCGCTTGAGCATGAGCACGATTTCAGCGACACCCGGATGCTGACTCCGGAATTCGGCAGGGCTTACACCTGGGTTTTCCCGCTCGTGGCGGGCCGGGAACTGATCGGAGTTATCAAGCTGGAGAGCCTGAATATCGCCCTGCATGAGTTGCATGACCATATGCCGACCTTCTTCTCCTATCTCGCCACTGTCCTGAATAACGAGATCCATGGCTGGACCCAGCTCAAGCTGGCCAACGATCGCTTGAACGAGACGAACTCGAAACTGAGTCTGGAGATCGAAGAACGCCTGCATGCAGAGAGAATCTTGCAGGAGTATGCGCAGGCCCTGGCAAACGGTAACCGGGAGCTGCAAACCGCCTATGACCGCCTCAAAAAGGCCCGGATGCAGCTCTTCCAGCAGGACAAGATGGTTTCAATCGGCCAGTTGGCGGCAGGGGTGGCCCATGAAATCAACAACCCGATGGGGTATATCATCTGCAACCTGTCGTGCCTTGGCAAATATGCGGAAAAGCTGGATGCGTACCTGGAGGCCAATCAGCAGACACTTGCCGGCGCGGAACCGGCCATAAGACAAACGGTTTCCCAGGAGCTTGTCCGCTTTGGAATTGAGAAAATCCGTAAAGACATGCCCGATCTGATAGCCGAATCGGCCGAAGGGGCTCAACGGGTGAAAAAGATCGTGCAGGATCTGAATAGTTTTTCCCGGGTTAATGCCATGGCGTTTTCCTACGCCGACATACACGAAGGGCTGGAGAGTACCCTTTCGGTTGCCGGGAGCATGTTGAGCGGCAAGGTTGTTGTGGAACGGGAGTACGGCCGGCTTCCTCCGGTATGGTGCAACCTTGGGCTGCTCAACCAGGTATTTCTGAATATTCTGCTGAACGCCGCCGACGCAATTCAAAGCCGGGGAATTGTGCGGATAACGACGAGTTCCGTGGATGAATCGGTGCGGATCGCCATCAGCGATTCCGGTTGCGGCATTCCTCCGGAACAGATTGAACGGATATTCGAGCCCTTCTATTCCACCAAGCAGGTTGGTCAGGGCACGGGGCTGGGGCTGACAATCGCGTTTGATATAGTCGTCAACAAGCATGGAGGCCGGATCGATGTGGCTAGTGAGGTCGGCAAAGGCAGCACATTCACCATCACCCTTCCGGTGAACAGGGAAGGGCCACCGTAGAGACGCGCCGCTGGCGCGTCTCACGGCCACCGCGATCATCACATACGGCCACACACGGAAAGAGGGATACCCATGGCCATCAGGAGCGCAGGAATAATGCTTTCTGTTTTCATAATCTTGTCCCCAGGTGGTTCCGTCTGGGCGCAGGAGCGGAATATCTATGATCTGAGCCTGGAGAAACTGTCCGATCTGATCATAACCGACTCCAAGATCGGGCAATCCCTGGAAACGGTGACCCAGAAGGTGGAGCTGTTCTATCCTGAGGAGTTCGATCAGCAGACCACCCACAACAGGAACATTGCCGAGCTGCTCACCTACACCCCCGGCCAGTTCGTCAATCCCCTTTCCCGCAATGACGCCAACTGGGGCTCGTTCGGAGGTCTGGGACCGAAATACAACGGCTATCTCCTGGATGGCCTGCCGATCGACTCCTTTGCCGACGCCATGAGTCTCGATCCATGGGCCTTCGGCCAGGTCGAGATTCACAAGGGACCGGCCTCGGTCATGTATTCCAACTACCTGAGCATGGATTTCGCCGGAAATGAAACCCCGCTGGCCGGCATCACCAATTTCATCCTCAAAGATGTGGTTGAAGCGCCAGCCACCCGCGCCATGCTGGGGGGCGGCAGTTACAACACCATTGCCGGGCGGCTGTACCACCAGAACAGAAGAGAGAATCTCAACTACTTCGTCGGCGCCAGCTATGAGCAATCCGATTACACCGCCTACGGCGCGGCCAACTCCTGGTTGCATACCACCAAGGATCCTGACTACCGGAAAATAAAGCTGTACGCGAAACTGACCTACCTGTTTGATCGTGATGACCACAAATTGTCCCTTTTTGCCCACCACACCTGGCATGACGGCGATACGGGCCGTCCCAACCGCGACTTCAAGCATCAGTATGACACCGTCAACCTTGCCTACTCCAACCAGATCACTGCCGCGGTCAACCTGCAGATAAAGACCGGCTATCGCAACTACGACCGCCGCTGGGCCGAGGACAACTATCCGGACAACCTGGGGTTGCGCGAACATGATGGGGTGGAACAGCGGATCTTCCCCACCGACCTGACCATTAATGTCAGTCATGCCGGTAACAGCCTGCTGACCGTTGGGGCGGACGCGCAGGTGGCAACCTACCGGAGTTATGCCGGAACCGGCGGGGTGAAGCGGACCGGGACCGACATGAGCGCGTACTCCGCCGGTGTGTTCGCGCAGGAGAAGTATGTACTCGGCAAGTGGGTGTTCAGGGTTGGCGGCCGTTTCAACTACACCAATCATTCCTATGACCTTTTTAACGGCGCTGCTCCGGAAAAACGGCGCAATTCCTGGGATTCGTTGCTCTGGAGCGCGGGCGTCCGCTATAACCTGACGCCGCGGGTGGCGTTCTACGGTAACGCCGGTTCCAGCTTCGTAGTGCCTTCAGCCAAGCAGCTTGGAGGAACATTGAGTGAATCCGATGCCGGCGTGACGGGAATGAATGGCCAGTTGCCCAACTTCGGCCTGAAGCCGGAAAAGGGGATCGGATCCGATCTCGGGGTTGAGCTGCGACCGCTCGACACCCTGCTGATCGGTATCCGCGCTTTCTATAATCAGGTTGATGACGCAATAGTCGAAAATGCGGTCAGCACGACACCATCCCAAAGCAGATCGATGAATGTGGGTAGCGCCCGTTCCTGCGGTTTTGAGTTGAACGTTGAGCAGAAATTCGCCGAGTATGTGCGCTGGTTCGCGAATTTCACCTATACGGCCACACGAGTGGAGAACCGGCTCGACCGGGACCAGGACGGAACCGGTATACCGTTCGCGCCGGACTATATCGCCAATGTTGGCCTTACGGCGCGGTTTCCCTGGGGTATAACTTTTTCTCCGTACCTGCACCTGGTGGGAACCTATTATGACAGCACCTCGAAAAGCGGGCGCGAATCATTCGGCGGGTACCAGTTACTGAATATCAGAGCACAAAAAAACCTTGTAAAGAACGGCGGCTATGCCCTGAACGCCGCCCTTGATCTGAACAACCTGCTTGACAAGCACTACAAGATGCCGTGGCAGTTCAGAGACCCTGGCTTCAACGCCTTCGGCAGCATGGAGTTGACGTTTTGAAAACACTTCACATCCTGCTTGCCGCGCTGTTCATAGCCGGCGTACTGATAGCCTTGCAATCCAGCGCGTCCTGTGCGGCCGACCTGGAAACAAAGGTCAGGGTCGCTTATATCTACAATTTTACCAAGTTCATCGAGTGGCCGGGAAACGAGTGGGAGACTGGCAGCGAGCCAGTCAGGATTTGCGTGGTAGGCAGCGATCCGATCCGTACCACCCTGGGAGAGCTCTCCACCCGCGACGTCAGGGGGCGGCCAATCAGGATCGTGCGCATCAGGGACGCAAGCACTATTCCCCAATGTCATCTGCTGTTTATCAGCCGTTCGGAAGAGGCGCGGGTCGAGACCATCCTGCGGCGGCTTCAGGGAACTTCTGTCGTGACAATCAGCGACATCCCGCGCTTTGCGCAGCGCGGAGGCATGATCGCCTTCACGACGGAAAACAACCGGGTCAAGATCGAAATAAATCAGCGGATCATTCGACAGAGCGGCCTGAAAGTCAGCGCCAAGTTGCTTGAGATTGCGAGGATCGTGCAATGAGACGACGGAGAACATGGCTGACGTACATTCATAACTTACCCATCAGGAAGAAACTGGTGCTGATCGCGATGACAACCACCATCATCGGTCTGCTGGTGGCCGGCGCGGCCTTTACGGTTTATGACAGATATCGTGTCAAGCAGGCCATGGTGCAGGATCTCTCGGCGCTGGCCATGCTGATCGCGGAACGGAGCAACGCCGCCCTGCTGTTCGATGATCCGAATCTCGCTCGGGAAAATCTGGCGTCGCTGCGCGTCAAGACATCGATTACCGGCGCCTGCATCTACACGAAAAACGGCGCGCTGTTCGCATCCTACAAGGCTGCCGGAACGCCAGCCGAGACCTTTCCCGCGCCTGAACGGAAACGGCTCCATCGTTTCGGCTCCCGGCGGCTGGTTGTGTTTGAACCGATGATTTTTGGAGGGGAGCGGATCGGCTCCGTATGCATCCTGGCCAGCCTGAACGAGCTCGATGCGGTCTGGAAAAACTATCTCGCGGCAACCGCTCTGATTATGCTCTGCTCCGGGGTAGCCGCTTTCGCGCTATCATCGGATCTTCAGAAGATCGTGTCCGAGCCGATTGTCCATCTGACGGAAACGGCCCTGCTGATTACCCAGCGGAAGGATTATTCCGTCCGGGCGGAGCAGGAGCAGGAAGATGAGCTGGGGGTGCTCGTCCAGGCTTTCAACGGGATGCTGGAAACCATTGAGGCGCAAAACGGCGCGTTGGTAGAAAACAACAGACATCTGGAACAAACCGTCGCCGAACGGACTCGCGAGTACCGCGCTGCCAAAGAACACGCCGAGGAGTCGGACCGCTTGAAATCAGCTTTTCTGGCTACCATGTCCCATGAACTGCGCACCCCGCTCAACTCGATCATCGGTTTCACCGGCATCCTTCTGCAGGGGTTGAGCGGCCCGGTCAACGAGGAGCAGGTCAAACAGCTCACCATGGTGAAGAACAGCGCCAATCATCTGCTTGCGCTGATCAGCGACGTGCTGGATATTTCCAAGATCGAGGCGGGGCAGTTACAGGTGGATTGCGCGTCGTTCAACCCGCGGGATTCCATTCACAAAATAACGCAGAGCGTACGCCCCCTGGCGGAGAAGAAGGGGCTGGAACTTGTATGCGAGGTGGCGGAAGATGTGGGAACCGCTACCGGAGACGTGCGCAGAGTTGAGCAGGTTCTGCTGAATCTGCTCAGCAACGCGGTCAAGTTTACCGAGCAGGGCAGCGTCACGGTGCGCTGTTCGCGCGAGGGAGACTATTACCGGATCAGCGTGACCGACACCGGTATCGGCCTCAAACCGGGTGAAATGGAACATCTGTTCAAGCCGTTCCGTCAGATTGACTCCGGTCTGAGCCGCAAGTACGAGGGAACCGGCCTGGGGCTTTCCATCAGTAAGAAACTGGCGGAACTGATGGGGGGCGAGGTGGGTGTTGAAAGCGAATACGGCCGGGGGAGCGTTTTCTGGTTCACCGTGAAAGCCGGCGGTGAGGCTGAGCGGCTGGCGGCCGGCGCCACGGCTCCGGGTGCCGAAGGGGTAGCATCGCGGCCTGGCGAGGCGCCGTCCGACGCGGTTGCGCAAGTGCCCGCGCCGCCGCGGGACGCCGGTCAGGCGCCCGCGGAAGAGGAAGCGCTCGAAGCCGTCGTTGCGCGGCTTGCCGGGTTGTTGAAGGGGGACAATATTACGGCCAGGGATCTGTTCGAGACTCACAGGGATGCGCTTAAAACCTTGTATCCCGGTGAGTTCGCCGTTATCGAGGGGGCGATCAGGCGCTTCGATTTCGAGGCCGCCCTTGCCGCGCTTGAGAGGGGGCCGAAGGGATGACCAGTCAACGCGCTTTCCGCGAAAAACCGGCCGTGCTTCTGGTTGACGATGTGCCGGACAATCTGTCGCTTCTGGGTACCCTGCTGAAAGATGACTGCACGGTGAAAGTCGCCACCAACGGAGAAAAGGCGCTCAGGATCGCTCGCTCGGAGACCCCGCCGGATCTGATCCTGTTGGACATCATGATGCCCGGCATGGATGGCTATGAAGTGTGCGCGCGGCTCAAGGAGGATGCGGCTACCCGCGACATTCCGGTTATCTTTCTAACCGCCAGGACGGATGTTGATGACGAGCAACGCGGCCTGGAGCTGGGCGCGGTGGATTACATCACCAAGCCGATCAGTCCCCCTATCGTCAAGGCGCGCGCCAGGACCCATCTCATGCTGAAGGCCGCCGCCGATTTCCTCCGGGACAAGAACGCGTTTCTGGAGCAGGAGGTCAACAGACGCACCAGCGAGGTGCGGGCGCTCCAGGAAGTCGTCATCCTGGCCCTGGCGTCCCTTGCCGAAACCCGCGACAACGACACCGGCAACCACCTGTTCAGGACCCAGCACTACGTCAGGGCTCTTGCCGTGAATCTGAAGACGCATCCACGCTTCGCGGGCTACCTGAATGACGTCAGTATCGACATGCTGTTCAGGTCCGCGCCGCTGCACGACATCGGCAAGGTGGGCATTCCGGATCGCATCCTGCTCAAGCCGGGTCTCCTTGATCCTGAAGAGTATGAAATCATGAAAACCCATACGCTTGTCGGGCGGGACGCCATACAAAACGCCGAGCGGGCGCTTGGTTCCACGGTTGATTTTCTGCGCACCGCCAAGGAGATCGCGCTTTCGCACCAGGAGAAGTGGGACGGCGGCGGATATCCCGAACAACTGTCAGGCGACGGCATCCCGGTAAGCGCCCGGCTGATGGCGGTTGCCGACGTCTACGACGCGCTGATCAGCCGCCGCGTCTACCGGCGGGAACAGCCGCACGAAGCGGTGGTGCGGATGATACGTGAGAGAAGCGGGAGCCATTTCGATCCGGATATCGTGGACGCCTTTCTTCAGCTCCAGGGAGATTTCAGGACGATAGCGCTGCGGTACGCCGATGTTCATTAGCCATAACTTCCGCGCTATTGAGCCTCGATAAAAAAACCTGTCATCCCCGA